>PMMM01000112.1 GCA_003162245.1 Phycisphaerales bacterium | reverse complement strand
TTCAAGGGCATCCGCTACGACGACTCCGATAAAGCGGAATAAAGCGGGACCGGGGGCCTGCTGAAGAAACGCCGTCGGTCCGGGCCGGACCTGCTGCGCAGCCGCTTTGGCTTCTTCACCGGGCGCAGTGCCCGCTCGCCCCCCAGGAGAAGAACGAACGCCACCCGTCGCCCAGGGGCCGGCGCAGAACCCAACAAATCCGCGCGAAACCCGCCAAACCCCGCCNNCTAGTATTCCTAGTATGACCGCCTCGTCTGCCCGCGCCCGTTCCGCGCTCTGCCCGCGCCCAGCGCATCCCGTGCCATCGGGCGCGCCCGGCGCCGCCCGGCCGGCCACGGTTATCGGAAGATTCCCATTTACGACCCGTACAAACATGAGCATCTTGAGCACCTTCGGCCCACACGCTCGGAAAAGCGATATTATCGCCCCTCCAAGATGCTCGTTGAGCATCTTCCCCTCCGCGTGCCCGCGCACGAACCGTTTCATCGCGTCCGCCGTCTGCCCCGTGCTTGTCGCCGCGCAGTTATCGGAAGGATGCCAACTAGGGGGACACACACGTTGGCACACTTGGCATCCTTGCCCTCCCGGTAGCGCAGACACGGTTTTTATCCGGAACTATGCCAACCGCTTGGCGGCCTTGCCCCGCTCGGCGTTTTACTGCGGCCCGTTACAAGCGCTCCGCGATGCTCTTCGCCTGCATGAACAGCAGCAGGTAATCGCGCCCGCCGGCCTTGCTGTCGGTGCCGGACATGTTGAACCCGCCGAACGGCTGCACGTCGACCAGCGCCCCGGTGCACTTGCGGTTGAAGTACAGGTTGCCGACGTGAAACTCGTGCCGCGCCCGCTCCAGCCGGAACCGGTCGCGTGAGTACAGCGCCCCGGTCAGCCCGTACTGCGTGCCGTTGGCGATCTCCAGCCCGTCGTCGAAGTCCTTGGCTTTGATGACCGCCAGCACCGGCCCGAAGATCTCCTCCTGCGCGATCCGCGCGTTGCGGTCCACGCCGGCAACGATCGTCGGCGGAATGAAATACCCGCCCTTCGGCACGGTCGTGCGGGCATCCTGCCCGCCACCCAGTACAATCCGCCCTTCCTTGCTCCCGATCGCGATGTACTCGTTAATCTTCTTGTACGCCGCCTCGTCGATCACCGCCCCCATGTACAGGTTCTCCTCGCTCGTCGTGTCGCCGACCGTGAGCTTCCGGCTGTGCTCGACTACGCGCTGCAAGACGGCGTCGTAGACATCCTGGTGCAGAATCGCCCGCGAGCACGCCGAGCACTTCTGCCCCTGGAACCCAAACGCGGCCGCGACGATGCCCTCTGCGGCGGCCTCCACGTCGGCGGTCTCGTCGACAAGGATGCAGTCCTTCCCGCCCATCTCCAGCACGGAGCGCTTCAGCCACACCTGCCCCGGCGTGACCTTCCCGCACCTCGCAAAGATACCCAACCCCACGTCCCGTGATCCGGTGAACGACACGAACCGCGTCTGCGCGTGCTCGACCAGGAAATCGCCGATCTCGCCGCCGGAACCCGGACAGTAGTTCAGCACCCCCGGCGGCAAGCCCGCTTCCTCGAACACCTCGGCCATCTTCGCCGCGATCACCGGCGACGCGCTCGCCGGCTTGAGCACCACCGTGTTCCCCGCCACGATCGCCGCACTCGTCATGCCGGTGCAGATCGCCAGCGGGAAATTCCACGGCGGAATGACGACGCCGACGCCTAGCGGCATGTACAGCACCTCGTTGTCCTCGCCGGGGTACGGCGTAACGGGCTGCGGCCCGCCGAGGCGCACCATCTCGCGCCCGTAGAACTCGAGGAAGTCGATCGTCTCGCAGGTGTCGGCGTACGCCTCGATCCAGCTCTTGGATTCCTCGAAACACATCCACGCCGACAGCTCGTAGATCCGCCGGCGCATGATTGCCGCCGCCTTGAAGAGCACGCGCGCCCGCGTCTGCGGCTCCACGCGGCTCCACGTCTTGAACGTCTTGGCCGCGGTCTGAAGCGCCTGCTCGGCGTGCTCGCGCGTCGCCTTCCCGACGTAGCCGACGACGGTTTCGCTCGCCGCCGGCATGATGGACGCGATCTTCTGGTCGGTCGCGATCTGCTTGTCGCCGATGCGCAGCGGGTACGTGCGGCCGAGCTGGCCGCGCACGGTCTTGAGCGCGGCGATCATCATCTGGCGCGGCTCGGGTTCGACGAAGTTGACGTAGGGCTCCGGGCGGTAGGGCGTCAACATGGCTCACATCTCCGTGCAAGATAGCGTTCGTGCTTCGCAGTTCGCATTATAATGGACGTGCGGGCCGGCGTCCTGGGACGGCGGCTGGTCGAACCGGCGTGCGGTGCAAGGAGTTTGCAGGTTGACGATACGGAAACGGTTCTATGCGGGCTTCCTGCTCACAGGCGCGTGCCTTCTGGTTCTGGCCGGCTGCCAGGTCCCGTTCCTGAGCGTGGATGACGCGGTCTGGATGGCCGGGCATCGGTCGCGGCTGGGCGCGTACGTCGGTCGCGCGCCGGTGTTGGGGATGGCGAAGGATGTCGAGCGCCAGCCCGTGCAGTTCTGTGCGGACGGGCAGGCGGTCGGCGCGGGCCGCACGGACGACGACGGGGCCGCGGCCGTCGTGTTCGACCTGGGGGACGACGCCACGCAATACGAAGCCCAGGCCGTCGTCGACGGGCGCGAGCTGCGCGGCACCGGCCGCGTGTTCCACTGGGACGCTCGCCGCGTGGTCATCGCCGTCGACATCGACCGCACGATCGAGCAGACGCAGTATCAGCCGCTGATCTTCGGTCCGGGGGAGGACGAAAGCGCGGCGGTGCAGTCCTCGGCCGAGACGCTCAACGACTTGGCGCGCGATTTTCACATTGTGTATGTGACGAGCCGCCCGCGGTTCCTGCTCGACAAGACGCGGACGTGGTTGCGCGAGCGCGGCTTTCCGGACGGGCCGGTGGTCATGGCGACCGGTCTGCGGCAGATGATCCGGGCGCGGGAGTACAAGCTCGAGCGGCTCCGCACACTGCGCGCCGAATGGCCGACGCTGCTGATCGGGATCGGCGATAAGCCGCGCGACACCGATCCGTACGGGGCGAACGACATGCTGGCGGTTGCGGTGCCGTCGAAGACCGGGTTGAAGTTCGGCCGGCACGTGATCGTGCTGTACGACTGGCGTGCGGTGGCCGAGTTCTTTGGCGCCAACCGTGCGGTGCTCGCCGACGCCGACGCCTTGCGGGAGGTCATCGCGGGTCGACGGCTGCTGTTGCGGCCGGTGGAGCGATATCACCAGAAGTGAGCGCTGCCCGCTGCGGCCCGGACGAAGCGAGATTCGTCGCACCTTCTCGGCTGCAGCTAGCGGGCTGTCGGGTCGGGCTGGCCGCGTTGACAACAACCAGAGTGGGAATAGAATCGCTGCGAAATTGGTTCGTGCCGGTGTTGAACCCGATTCTGAACGGAGCGCCGCATGGCTGGCCCAAACACGTTGACGTTTGACGAGAGCAACTTCGAGGCCGAGGTACTCCAGTCGAAGCTCCCCGTGCTGGTTGACTTCTGGGCTCCCTGGTGCGGACCGTGCCAGATGGTCGGACCCACGATCGACGAGTTGGCGACCGAGTACCAAGGCAAGGTGAAGGTCGGCAAGGTCAACGTCGACGAGGCCGGCGGCGTCGCCGGGCAGTTTAGCGTTCAGAGCATCCCCACCGTCCTGCTTTTCGTGAATGGGAAGGTTGTCCACCAGATGATCGGGGCCAAACACAAGCGCGACTACAAGGCCGCGCTCGACGCCCGGCTGGGCGCGGCAAAATGAGGTTACGCCGCCCCGGTCTCCGCCACTTCCCAGATACTGCCTGACCGGAACAACTTCTCGAGCCGGCCGGGGCCGCGCTTGGCCCGCTCGGCATCGATCTGGTCCATCAGCAACTTCTCGTAGACCGGCTTTTCGATCGCCCGGAACACGCCCAACGGCTCCGGAAATTCCGGGTGCAGCATCCGCGCCAGGCGGAACGCCATCGACGGGTCCGCCGCCTTCTCGTCATGGATGATCAGATCGTCGGGCGACACCTGGTTCAGAGCCACGATCTCCGGCACGTCGCCGTTGAGCCGGATGCCCTTGTCGCGGTTCTTGCCGAAGATGAGCGGCTTGCCGTGCTCGAGGTAGACGACGTTATCACCCTTGGTCTCGCGGTCGGTCGCCCACCCGTACGCATTGGCGTTGTACACCTGGCAGTTCTGGTAGACCTCGATGAACGCGGTGCCCTTGTGTGCTGCCGCCCGCCGGAGCACATACTGCACATGCTGTACGTCGACGTCGACCGTGCGGGCGACGAAGGTGATCTCCGAGCCGATCGCGATCGAGACCGGGTGAATCGGGTGATCGATCGAGCCCGTCGGCGACGACTTCGTCCGCGTGCCAAATTCGCTCGTCGGCGAGTACTGCCCCTTCGTCAGCCCGTAGATCCGGTTGTTCAAGAGGATGATTTTCAGGCCGACGTTGCGGCGGATCGTGTGCAGAATGTGGTTGCCGCCGATGCTCAGCGCGTCGCCATCGCCGGTAACGACCCACACGTCGAGGTCAGGGTTGGCGCACTTAACCCCGGTCGCGATCGCCGGCGCGCGGCCGTGGATGCTGTGAAAGCCGTATGTGGCCATGTAATAGGGAAAGCGACTCGAGCAGCCGATCCCCGAGACAAAGACGGTCTGTTCGCGGCGCGCCCCGAGCGCGGCGAGTACTTTCTGAACCTGCACGAGCACGGAATGGTCGCCGCAGCCCGGGCACCACTTCACCTGCTGATCGCTCTTGAAGTCCTTGGCGGCCAGTTCGGGTTTGTCGGAAGATGCGCTCACGACGCATGACCTCCCATTAGCTCGTCAATCCGGTTGAGAATATCGCTGACCATAAAGGGCCGCCCCTGCACCTTGTGGAGCCCGAGCGCGTCCACCAGGAAGCTGGCCCGCAACAGCAGTTGAAGTTGCCCCATGTTCAGCTCGCACACCAGCACGCGGCGGAATCGCTTGAGAATCTCGCCCAGATTCCGCGGCATGGGGTTGAGCCAGCGCATGTGTACGTGCGCGACGCTACGGCCCGCCTCCCGGGCCTGCTCGATCGCCGTCCGCACGGCCCCGAACGTCCCGCCCCACGAGACCACGAGCAACTCCCCGCTCGGATCACCGTAGACCTCCTGATCCGGCACGTCGCGGAGCACGTTCGCGACCTTCTGTGCCCGCAGCTCGGTCATCCGGTGATGGTTCTCCGGCACGTAGCAGACGTCGCCCGTGATGTCCGCCTTCTCGAGTCCGCCCACGCGGTGCTCCAACCCTGGCGTGCCGGGCAGCGCCCACGGCCGCGCGCCGTTCTCGTCTCGCGCGTACGGCTGAAACGTCGCCGGGTCGGTCGGATGCCGCACCTCGATCTTCGGCAGGCGTTCCGGATCGGGCACCTTCCACGGCTCCGACCCGTTCGCGATGTACCCGTCACTGAGCAGGATCACGGGCGTCATGTACTTGACCGCGACGCGCACCGCCTCGATCGCCGACCAGAAGCAGTCCGCCGGCGACTGGGCCGCGAGCACCGGGACCGGGCACTCGCCGTTGCGGCCGAAGACGGCCTGCCACAGGTCCGCCTGCTCGGTTTTGGTTGGCAAGCCGGTGCTCGGCCCGCCGCGCTGCACGTTGACGATGACCATCGGCAGCTCGGTCATGACGCCGAGGCCGAGCGCCTCCTGCTTGAGTGCCATGCCCGGGCCACTGGTGCCGGTCGTCGCGATCGCCCCGGCGTACGCGGCGCCGACGACCGCGGACATCGCCGCAATCTCGTCCTCCGCCTGAAACACGCGCACGTCGAAGTTCTTGTACGAAGACAGATCGTGCAGGATCTCGCTCGCGGGCGTGATCGGGTAGCTGCCGTAGAACAGCGGCTTGCCGGCGAGCTGGGCGGCGGTGACCAGACCGATCGCGGTCGCCTGATTACCGGTCAGGTTGCGGTAGGTCCCGGGCTGAAGCTCCGCCGGGCGAATCTGGTAGCGCACAGCGAACATCTCGGCCGTCTCGCCGAACGCATAGCCGGCCGCAAGCGCCAGCTTGTTGGCGTTGGCGACCGCCGGCACGCGGGCGAACTTGCCGTTGACCCAGCTCAGCGTCGGGTCGAGCGGGCGATCGAACAGCCAGTACAGCAGGCCGAGCGCATAGAAGTTCTTGCAGCGGCCCGCATCGCGCGGCCCGAGCCCGGTTTCCTTCACGGCTTCGAGCGTCTGCTGCGTGATCGGGACCTTGTAGACCTGATAGCGGCTCAGCTCGTCGGTCTCGAGCGGGTTGGTGCTGTACTGCGCGCGCTGCAAGTTGCCGGCGTCGAACTCGTCGCTGTTGACGATGATGATGCCGCCCTCTACGACGTCCCGGATGTTGGCCTTCAGCGCCGCCGGGTTCATCGCCACCAGCACGTCGACGCGGTCGCCGGGCGTGTAGATGTGGCGGCTGGCGAAGTTGATTTGAAACCCCGAGACGCCCGCCAGCGTGCCGATCGGGGCCCGGATTTCCGCGGGGTAATCGGGGAAGGTCGCCACGTCGTTGCCGAACACGGCGGACGTCGCGGTAAACTGCCCGCCCACGAGCTGCATCCCGTCGCCGGAATCGCCCGCGAACCGGACCGCGGCCTGCAAACGTTGTTCGATGTGCTTGGCCGGCTTTTGCCCGGCCTGGTGTTTATTTGTCGTTGCCGTTCCCATCGTCGCTCTCATCTTGGGCCGGTCGCAGGCGTGTACGCGACGCCGTGATGCCAACTGGAGTAGGTCGGGAGTGAACGTCGTCCCTACTCTTGGAGCGAGACACTCCCGCCCAGCTGCTCCCGATGGCCAAGACCGTTAAGTATAGCCCTTTGCCGCATCCGACGCCAGCGTTGACCCGGCGCGTGGGAGACGCCGGCGGGCGCCACAGAAGCCGCGGAGAATGGCACGAGCTCGCGCCCGCGGAGTTTCGCAGCCGGCACAGGGCCGCAGGCTGGGGATCAGGGACCGGTCTGCGCCGCCTGGAGCTGGGCGACATCCCGCAGGTCTGCGTCGGTGTCGCCGTCGGTGTCGGTGGTCCCGCAGCCGGGGGCGCGGGCGACGCCGGGGCCGGAGAGGCAGAACGCGCACATCTCGATCGTCGTCGGGGCCGGCAGGGGCAGCGGAGCGCCGGCGTTGATCCAGGCGGTGTACCAGGCGCTGGCGACCATTTCCGAGGCGTCCTGGAACAAGACGCGGGTGAAGGTGCCGGTGTTCGCCCAGAGGACGTTGTAGTACGTCGTGCCGTAATTGGGGTCGGCGGCCTTCGCGAGGCCATCGGCGGCCATGATGTCGTCGACGTACCAGTAGTTCACGTCGATGCTGTCGAAGAGGGCGTCGATGATCGAGGGGCGATAGATGCACCGGTTGGGCGCGGGTGTGATCGGCAGATCGCTCGTCAGATGGCGAGTGATCATCGAGCTTTCGTAGCGCGAGTGGATGCCAGTGTGCCCGCTGAGCTGACCGTTGTAGTCCATCGCCAGGTGCAGCGGATTGTGCAGGTCCTGGACGTAGTGGGCCAGGGCGCCGGCGGTGGGCCGCAGGTTGCTCCAGGCGGTCGCGGTGGTCGCGGCAGCCATTTGCGATGAGAGGTTTGCGGTGTAGGTTCCGGCGTTCCACGGGCCGATGCCGTTGTTCTGGACGACCGTGACGCCGTAGAGGGCGACGAGGGCGTTGTAGTCGTGGGGCAGGGTTCCGGCGAAGAACTCGGGGTAGTAGTCGATGTCGATGTAGTGCGTGCTGGGGGGCTCGTTGGAGGCTTGATCGGCGATGTAGGCGACGTTGTCCTGGAAGAAGTGCCGCAGCGGCTGCGGCAGGTGGGCGACGGCACCAGCGGTGATGTGGCTATGCCCGGTGCCGCCCCAGCGGTCTTCGGCGCGGGCCGCCGGCAAGACGCAGGCGGCGGCCAGCAAGGCGGGAAGGACAATGAAACGCATGCGCATCGCGATTGCTCCATCCACAGCGCCGGGCGGTGCCAGCCGTCCGCACAGATGGGCGGGCACGGCGGCGAACGATCCCGCCTTCAGCATACGCACAAGCGGGACGAAATCCTATCAAAATCGTGACGCGGCGTGGGATGGAGGGCGCGCGGCGGGTGACAGGTGAAAGTCGGGGGGCGGGTGCGACTCGCCTGGTCACCTTTCACGTTTCACCTGTCACCGTGACCCCTTACGGTTTCTCCGGCAGGCCGCCGAGGATGACGACCGAGGGCGCGTGGTACGTACGCACGTGGCGTTCGAGCATGTGGGCGCGCTCCACCGCCTCGTCGCAATCGCGCGTCGCCGCCCGGAGGTGCAGCCCAACTTCCTGCTCGTAACGGTCGGCAAGCTGGAGCAGCTTGCCTTGTTGAGCGCGGTCCAGCAGGGCCGCGACTTGCTGCCGCTGGGCCTCCAGATCGGCGATCTGGACGGAGACGTTGACCAGGTCGCGGTTGATGTCGGCCAGCAGGTTGCCCCCCACGCCGTCGAACAGATGTTGCTGCTGGGCGGCCAAGGCGGCCCGCGCCTGGGCGAGCTTTTCCTGGCTTTGATCGAGCTCCTCCTGGCTGGCGAGCTTCTGCGCCACCAGCCCGGCCCGGCGCTCGACCTCCTTCTCCCGTAGCGCGACCACCTTTTGCAACTCGGCGGCGACCGGGTCCTGGGTGGTGGCTTGCTCCGCTTGCTGGCCGATGCGTGCGATCTGCTCACTGAGGGCCTTCTGGCGAGCGTGTTGGGCGACAAGCTGCATGTCCATGTGTTCCAGGTCGCGGCGCCAGCCGTCGAGTTGGGTCACGATCGGCTGCCGCTCGAGGTCGGGACGGCCGGCCTGGTCGCATAATTCCTGGCCGCGCTTGCGGAGGGCGGCGAGCCGCTCCGTGGCACGCTGGACGTCCTCCTGGGCGGCGGTCAGTGCGCCTTTCTGCTGCTCGGCGTCCGCGGCGCCCAGATCAACGAGCAGGTCGCGGAGACGAGTAGTGACGCTGGCGAGGATGCGACGGGCGCAGGCGTCGCTCTCAGGGACGTCCTCGATGACGTGCACCGAGAGTCGCCCGAACAACGGCATGCCAGGCGCCGCGCCGGCCGGCCGGCCGCCGGAACTGGGCTGGGACGCCGGCATGCACTGTGATTCGCCTACGGATTCGAAACTCGCCGAAACGGCAATCGAGAGCCCAATGTCGCTCTCTTTGCAGTACTGGGCGACGGCGTCCACTTGCAGCGCGGCTTGGTCGAGCACGCCGCTACTCTTGACCAGGGCATCCACCGCTTCGTAGGTCGGCGGCAAGGTGGCCGGGTCGCAGGCGATGCGGACGAGGCAGTTGGCTTCGCCGGCGTGTGCGGGAGCGAGGCCGAGCCAGCCGGTCAATGCGGATACGAGGATGGCCACATCCAACCATTTCATGAGGCACCTCCGTTTTGTTTTTCGATTGTGGCTAGTTTGTCGCGGGCGACGGCCGCCCACGCGGTGTTCGGGAAAAGGCGTACAACCTCGCGGAAAACGTTGACCGCCGGTTGCGGCGATTTCAGTTCGCGCTCGAGCTCTGCGCCGTGCTCGACGAGGGTTTGGGCGGCCTGCTCGACTTCGGCGCGGGCGCGTTGGGGCGGCTCGGGCACGCGCGTGTGGCTCGCCGCAGTGGCCAGGACGCGGCGGGCGTGCGCGGCTGCGGTGATCAGTTTCGCCGCCTGGGTGTGGGCAGCAGCGGCCGCCTCGAGCACGGCGAGGTCGGCCCGCCAGTTCGCAGCGTTCGCTGCTGCGGGGGGCGGAGCGTTGCCGGGTTCAACGGGCGGCCGGCGGCCCCAGAACAACCCGCCCAGCGATAGCACGACGACCGCGGCGGCGGCCGTCAGCGACCCCAGGGCGAGGTGCCGCAGTCGGCGGTGGCGCAGCACGCGGCGGTGCACGCGGGCGGCGAGAT
>PMMM01000036.1 GCA_003162245.1 Phycisphaerales bacterium | reverse complement strand
CGCTGCGCGAGCCCCTCGACGATCGCGGTCTTGCCGACCCCGGCCTCGCCGATGAGGACGGGGTTGTTCTTCGTGCGGCGGGCGAGGACCTGCATGACGCGGCGGATTTCCTCGTCGCGGCCGATGACGGGGTCGAGCTTGCCCTGGCGGGCCGCTTCGACGAGGTCGCGGCCGTAACGCTTCAGCGGCTCGTACGTGTCCTCGGGACTCTGCGTCGTCACGCTGGCGCTGCCGCGGACTTCCTTGAGCGCGGCGAGGATGTCGTCGCGCGTGGCGGCGTTGAGCTTGAGGATCTCGCGGGCGTCGCTCGGCACGTCGGCCAGCGCGAGCAGCAGGTGCTCGACGGAGATGTACTGGTCTTTCATGCGGGCGGCTTCCTTGTCCGCCGCGGCCAGCACGTCCATGAAGGTGCGGTGTGCCCCGAGCGAGCCTCCGGTCTGCTTGGGCAGGCGGCGTAGCTCGGATTCGACCATGCCGCGGATCTGGGCGACGGGCGCGCCGGCCTTTTCGAGCAGCGGCGCGACGATGCCGCCGTTACCGCCGGCCTCGGACGAGACGAGGGCGGCAAGCAGGTGGAGCGGGGTGACTTCGGGGTTGCCGAAGTCCTGGGCGCGCTGCTGCGCCCCCTGCACCGCCTCCGCGGCCTTGATGGTGAACTTGTCCAACTGCATCGTTGCGCGTCCTTTCCGGGCAGACCGCCACCGGCCGGCCCGATCAGAGGCGTTGCACGCGGTGTGCCAGCCCCTGGGTGTTCATAACTGTTTACCAAATAAACACTAACGGGCGTCGGCGCTCGTGACGACTCTGCCAGTTTGACAGGGGCGGCACGCTACTTGGTCGCTTCAGGCGGCGTGAAGGGCGTGCCGCACTCGGGGCAGCGCGGCTCGGGGAGGCCACGGAGGTCGTAGCCGCAGATGGCGCAATGACCTCCCAGTTGGCGGATCTTCTCACCGGTCCTGCGGTAGTACCACAAAGTCGCCGCCGCGCCCGCGAGCAGCCCGAGGGTTGCCGCCGCGGAGCCCGCGAGCAGCTTCGAATCCCAGGGATTGAAACCGGGGAGGCCCGTGTTGCCAGGTCGTACGCCTGGCACGGGCGGGACCGACGACGCCCAGCGGTACGCCTTCACTGCGAGCCAAACAGCTCCCGCCGCGTATAAGACGAACCCGCACGCGAGGATCAGCGCGGCGGTCCTGCGTTCCTTCAGCCGCTCGAGTTCGGTGCGTGGTCGCCGACGGGATGACCACGGCTGGCGGCCCGTCCATATAACCGGCCCCACGAGTAGAACAAACGCGCACCATTGCTGCCAGGTCGGCCACGGCCCGCGGCTTGGGACGAGGACGCTCCAAACTAGCAAGGCAGTTCCCGTAACCAGTGCGAGGCAGGCGACGACGTACGTGGCTCGCGATTGGTGAAAGCCGCGGAAGAAGCCGCCTGGATCGGCCCCGGGGGTGCTCATGCCGGCAGCGTACCGCTGGCTGGGCGCGCACTCCAGGGCCTCGCGGCGCATCTGTCGCGGGTATCATGGCGGGCGTGTCCGCGGTGCCTGCACATTCCGAAGAACGCCGCAAGCTCTGCCCCAAGCTCATCCTTGAAGGCACGCGACTGACGCTGAAGACGGAGCTCGCGTTTGCGCTCAATGAGCATCCGCGGATCGTGGGGCCGCGGAAGTACCGCTATCACTCGCCGGTGATCTCGGCGGAGTGGTGTGCCTTCACGAACTTCCCGTGGGGGCGGGGCCTGATCAACTTCGAGCCGCAGGAGGAAGCGCTCGCGCTGGAGACGTATCGCACGTGGCTGCGGCTGTTCGAGCTGCAGCGGTATTACTCGTGGATCATCGACCGCTTCCACATCTCGACGCGGGTCTACCAGCGACGGGTACACGGCAGGGACTACGACTTCGGCTGGCTCGAAGAGGGGCTGGCGGCGCTCGGCTTTCGGGTCGTGTTCTGCACGCGGCGGCCGGATAGCTTCGTCGCCGCGCGCGAGGAGCGACTCAGGGTCTCCGGCAACCCCGCGCAGTATGACGATCTGGATGAATTCGTCGCAGAACAGGACGAGTTCCGACAGGCGATCAAGGCATCGAAGCTGCCGAGCCTGCGCGTGGATATGTCGGACAACAACCTCGCGGCGGTCGCCGATCGCATCGCGGACTGGCTCGAGGAGACCGGCGGCCTGTGGGCGCGGTGAATTGTACGGGCGCGCGGGGATCCAATCCGGGGCCACCTTCGGGCCGGCGAAACGCGTCATCAACACCTCGGCCTGGTCCAGCCCATCCTCGATCGTCTGGGCGCCGCTGTGTTCCAGCGGCTTCAAGGTTGCCATCTGAAGCGCCCGGACGTACCTACTCGACCGAGATGTACCCGTTCGTACACGTGCCTTCCTGGTCTGCTGCGGCGGGCACGTCCGGAAAAACGCGCCGCGCCGCCAGCGAGCCGCCCGGTCGTTTCGGCGAACCGGGCGATGCGGGGGCCCCGCGCAGCGCCGTGCCCACACGGGATGGCCGAGCTGTGTTTCCTGCAAGAAACACGCACAGAAAAAAGACGATACACAGTACGTGCGGCCACGCGCTGACGTACGGCGCAGGCATGCCGCCGCGGCGGTCCGAACCGCCCGTGTTGGCCGCACAGCGAATCAGCGGGAGAACACTGGTATCCGATTCCACGGGAGAAAGGTATCCCCATGTTCAAGAACATGAGCTTGTCTGGGAAAATGGGCGTCGGTTTTGGCGTTCTGGTTGTCATCTCGGGCGTCTTGGGCGTACTGGCGTGGCAGGGTCTAAGCGGCGTGGCTACGGGGGCCGCATTGACGCGGAGCGGGAGCCAGTGCGTGGACGCCCTCAACGCGTGCGCCACGCTGCGCCGCGACTTCGAGGTTCGCGGGTTCAAGAAGGGCGAGGGCGAGACGAAGGACACGGCGGAACGGTGGTACGACGCGTTTGCGGAGATGAAGACGCGTCTCGAAGCGCTGCGCGCCGCCGGCGGCCTGAATGAGAAACGGGCCCTCGTGGACGGGGTTCTACAGAAGTCCGAGAGCTACAGGAAAGCCTTCGACACGCTGGCCGCGGCGCGGAAGAGCCGGGACGAGGGCTTCGCGACGTGGGCCCAGGTGGGGCGCGAGGTGACGCAGGGCCTGCGGAAGACGGTGGATACGGTGATTGTGCCGGCGCAGAAGGCGGCGGCGGAATCGCAGAAGGTGGAGAATGTGGCGCGTTGGGCGGGGATTGCGGACCAGTTGAACGGCGACTTCATGCGGGAATTTCTGCTCCTGCGCGTGTCGGCCGTCTACTTTCTCGCGACAAACGAGGATGCGCAGCAAACGGCGTATCTGCAACAGCTTCAGAAGACGAAGGAGGGGCTGGCGAGGTTGGCCCAGTCGGTCAAGGACGAGGCGGCGCTACAGTCCGGCATCGAAGAAATCAATGGCTACCTGCAGCGTTACGCGGCGGCCGGTGAGCAATACGGGGCGGGCGTTGCGGCGGGGCGGGCGGCCAGCACGGAGATGGGCGCCGTCGCGAAGGACATCGTAGGCAACATGACCGAGCTGGGCACGCTGCTCCAGAAGGACATGGACGCCGTCGTCGCGCGGACGAACCGCCTGGCCCTGGGAATGGCCGTCGGCGCCATCTTGCTCGGCATCGCGCTGGCGGTGGTCATCACGCACAGCATCGTCCGCCCGGTCAATCGCATCATCGCGGGGCTCTACGAAGGCGCGGACCAGGTG
Organism: Phycisphaerales bacterium; assembly: GCA_003162245.1. Lineage (GTDB taxonomy): Bacteria > Planctomycetota > Phycisphaerae > UBA1845 > Fen-1342 > Fen-1342. The sequence goes on along the minus strand of PMMM01000036.1, from coordinate 6,733 downwards.
AATGACGCGGCGGGGCAGGTGTCCTCGGCGTCGCAACAGTTGGCGGAAGGCGCGAGCGAGCAGGCGTCATCACTGGAGGAAACTTCCAGCGCGCTGGAGGAAATGGCGGCGATGACGCGGACCAACGCCGAGAACGCCAAGCAGGCCAACCAGTTGACCGGTCAGGCAAAGGACGCTGCGCTGCATGGCGACCAGACGATGGGCCAACTGAACAGCGCCATGACCGGCATCAACGACTCGTCCAGCCGCATCAGCAAGATCATCAAGGTTATCGAGGAGATCGCCTTCCAAACGAACCTTTTGGCGCTAAACGCCGCCGTGGAAGCTGCGCGGGCCGGCGAGCACGGCAAGGGTTTCGCGGTCGTGGCCGATGAAGTGCGCAACCTGGCGCAGCGCGCCGCGCAGGCGTCGCGCGAAGTCACCGAACTCATTGAGGAGTCGGTCAGTCGGGCACGCGAAGGCGGGACCGTTGTCGCCGATGCCGGCAAGGCGCTGGCGGCGATTGCGGACAACGTCACCAAAGTTGCAGGCCTCGTGGACGGCATTTCACGTGCCTCCCAGGAGCAGGCCCAGGGCGTCGACCAGATCAATATGGCCGTCTCGCAGATGGACAAGGTCACGCAACAGAACGCCGCGGGCGCGGAGGAGTCCGCGTCGGCGTCTGAAGAGCTATCGGCGCAAGCGAACACGCTCAAGGGCATCGTGAACGACCTGGCGGCGGTGGTCCGTGGCGGCGGGCGTGGCGGCCGTGGCGGAACTGCGGCAGACGCCACAGGCAGCGCCGGCCACGCAACGAAGACGCGACACAAGACCGCGACGGTGAAGAGGACCCGAACGGCGCCGGCCGCAAACGCGCCAGCGACCGTCTCGACAACTGCGTCAGACTTGGCGACCACGCCGCCGGCCAGCGGCGACCTGACACAGTTCTGATCCAGCCGGGATTAATAAAGGCGCGTCGCCGGGGGAGGGCGAGCGTCCCGCGGAGCCGCAGCGCGCCAGTCCCGGCGCGCTGCGGTGGCTGGGAATCTCGATCAGCGACGAACAGCCCAGATCCGGGCCGTGTGGGCGGGGCCACGCCAGGCTTCGGAATAGTGGCGGATTTCAAGGCCGGCCAGCAGCCCAGGCAGCTCGCCGGGACGTAGAACGTGCGACTCCGCGGCCGGCCGGCCGTACCGCTCGCGATGCAGGGTGGTGAAGGTCTCGTGGACGACGCTGCCGCCGGGCCTGAGCCAGCCGGGCAGGCGCTGCAGAAGCGGGCGGTGCAGGTAGCGAAAGGCGACGACCAGGTCGTACAGACCGGCGACGGGCGTCGGGTCGCGTTCGAGATCGACTTGAACCCAGCGCATGGGCGCGAGTGCGGGCGCGTAGCGGCCGGCCAGGTCACGGCCACGCTCCAGCGCGTCCGGGAGGATGTCCGCGGCCGTCACGGCCCACCCGCAGGAGGCCAGGTAGACCGCGTCGCGCCCCGTTCCGCACGCCAGGTCGAGCGCGTCGCCGGCTGCGGCGGGCAACAAGAGCGGCAGCACTTCGCAGAGGAATTCGCTGGGCCGCCAGAGTCGGCCGCGCGGCGCGGCTTCCGCGTCGCCCGCCCAGGCGAAGTCAGCGCACGCCACCGCGCGACGCCCGACGCCCGTAAGCCACGCCGCCACGCGTTTGGCGAGGTCGGCCGGTCCGGCGACGGCGATTACCTCGTCGCGCGGCGGCAACTCGTGAGTCCGCGCGGGCAGCTCGGCGAAAGGGATGTTGACGGCATCGGCGATGGGGGTGCGCGCGGCATCCAGCGCCGGACGCGGATCAAGCAGCGACCGCACTGTCAACGGCGCACCCGTCATCGGTGCTCCCGGGCGTGCGGCGCGCCCGACTACACCCAGATGTTCGCGATGTTGAAGGCCAGGCCGATCGTGTTGAGGATGGCCTGGCAAGTATCGACGAAGAGCAGGCCGCTGGAAACGACGATCAGTATGGTCCATCGCCGGTTTGTACTGCGCATAACCTTCTCCACTTGGGCCGTACGACGCTACACATATCGTATTCGTGCGAGGCGGCGTGTGGCAAGCCGGCGCGTCGCGCGGCCGGTTTGACCGGCGCGCGTTACCCCGGTACGCTACTGCGTTCAGTGCAATGGGAACGGGGCTAGCGCGTGGAGCGGCGACGGCGCAGTGAGCGAGCAACCGATTATGACGCGCCGCACGACAGCGGCCGATGCGCAGCAGCTCAAGGAGCCCTGGCCCGAGCAGTGGGCCTCGTTCATCGGCTTCTTCGTGTACCTGCTGATCCTCAAGAGCTTCTTTCTGCCGCTGTTCATCATCCCGACGGGGTCGATGGCCGAGACGCTGTACGGGGCGCACGCGATGCACACGTGCCCGAATTGCGGCACAGAGTACGCGGTGGGCTGGCAACAGCCGCCGGACGGCGGCGACGCGCGCGCCGCCTACCACCCCGTGGTGCAATGCCCCAACTGCCGCTGGCGGGAGTACTATGGCCCGCCCGGGAGCTTGTCGCCCATGCGAGCCCAGCCGGATAGCCTGCTGGCCGAGCCGCTGCGGCCGGCCGCCGGCGACCGCATCTTCGTGCACGGGTGGTCATTCGACCTGCCGTTTGCTCGCATGGACAAGTTGGGGCCGCAGCGCTGGGACGTGGTCGTCTTCAAGGTCCCGACGGACGGGCAAACCAATTACATCAAGCGGCTCATCGGACTGCCTGGGGAGAAGATCGAGCTGATCGATGGCGACCTGTACGTGAACGACTGCCTCGAGCCCAAGAGCCACGACGCGCAGCGGTCGCTGTGGTTTCCCTACTACAACCAGGACTTCCCGCCGCGGCGTACCGCCGGGCAGGCCGCGTATTGTCCGCGCTGGATCGCGCTCGACGCGGGCGGTGGCTGGTCGGGCCTGGACACGCGCGTCGTGCGGCTGAGCAATCCGGCCAGAATCCCGGCGGTCATCCAGTTCGCGACAGACGCGGGCAATCCGTCCCGTCCCGGGGTGATCCAGGACGTCTACGCGTACAACGAACCGCGCATCGACCACCCGGGGAACGTCGTGACGGACGTGCGGCTTTCGGCGGAGGTGGATGTGGCGCGGTTGGGTGACGACGGCTGGATCGAGCTGCACGTCACCAAGGCGGAGCACAGCTTTTTCGCGCGGCTGACCGCGGACCACTGGCTGGCGCTGGAACATCAGCCGAACGGCGCCGCCAACCGCGAGACGTGGGACAAGTGCCCCTGGCGCTACGAGGACGGGCCGATGCACCTGGCACTCAGCCACGTGGACGGCCGGGTCGTGGTCGAGGTAGACGGCCGCATCGCGATGGAGTCGACGCGGGCCCAATATGAGATCACGCCGCAGAAGGCCGCCGCGCTAAGTGCGGCGCAGCAGCCGCCGGTGCTGCGGATCGCCGGTCAGAACGCGCAGGCCACGCTCCGGCATCTGCTCATCGAGCGTGACGTGTATTACACGAGCGACGTGCGCGTAACAGGCGGCGCCGGGTACGCGGTGCAGGGCCATCCGACCACGCTCGCGGCCAACGAGTACTTCATGCTCGGCGACAACAGCCCGAACAGCCTCGACGCGCGGTTCGCGTTTGCCGGGATGCACACCGATCCGGTTGGTCCACACCTGAAGGCGGCGGCGGCGCGGCCGGAGGGCGAGGGCCGGTTCCACCCTGGGACGGTGCCGGGTGACCAGCTTATCGGACGTGCATTCTTCGTTTACTGGCCCGGGTTCATGCCGACGACGCCGTGGGGCTCGGGGCGGCTGCCGAACCTGCTGCCCGATCTGGGCCGCACGCGGTGGATTCACTAGGGAAAGCGGTGGGCCGGCCCCCTGACGCTGCACAACGCGGCTTTGGGCGGGACTTGGCGGAGCGAAAACGGTAGAATGCGCTACAGTCGCTGATGCGCCGGATTCCCTGCGACCGGAGGAGAGATTGATGTCACCTCGCACGTGCGCCCTGGGGGTTGGCCTTTTCATCATGCTGGTGGCAGGCTCGGCTTGGGCCCAGGAAGAGCAAACGCGGGTGCGGTACGACGATTACAAGGTCGTCCGCGTCTTTGCCGACTCCTGGGACCAGATCGGCCAACTTCACGCCCTGGGTGCCCGACTGATGAGCGAAGCGGAGGGGCTAGGCGTGGTTGACTACCTGGTGCCGCCGGAGGCGCTGCCCGGGCTGGAGTCCTTGGGCCTGACCTACAGCGTGTTGAACGACAACATTCAGAAGGACATCGACGCAGAGCGAGCATTGCTGGACGCGGAGGGCCCCGTCGCGGCGACCGACCCGAACTGGTTCACGAACTACAAGACGCTGGACCAGGTCAATGCCAAGCTGACCGCGATGCAGGTCGACCGTCCGGACCTCGTCACGCCCCTCGACTTGGGCACCACGCTCGAGGGGCGACACATCTACGGCATCCGCATCACCGGCCCCGGGGCCAACAAGTTCGCCGTTCAGTTCAACGGCTGCCATCACGCCCGCGAGTGGATCTCGGTGATGGTGCCGATGTGGATCGCCGACAAGCTCGTCTACACCTACGACAGCGACCCAAACATCCACTCGCTGGTCAACCGTCTTGAGATCTTCATCATCCCGGTCGTCAACGTGGACGGCTACGCGTACTCGTGGACGACGGGCAACCGCCTGTGGCGGAAGAACCGCCGCCCGCCGCCGTCGGGCTGCACGTGCTACGGCGTGGACGACAACCGCAACTACAGCGTGGGCTGGGGCACCGGCGGGGCCAGCACGTATTGCTGCGACGAAGACTACCAGGGCACCGCGGCGTTCACCGAGCTCGAGTCGCAGGCGATGCGCAATTTCACTCTCGCGCACGCGAACATCGTCGCCACCGAGAGTTACCACAGTTACTCACAGCTCATCATGTCGCCCTGGGGCTACACCAGCGCCCTGCCGCCTGACAACGCCACGTTCATCGCCATGGACCAGGCCATGCACGACCTCGTGCTCGCGGTGCACGGCGTGCAATATGATTACGGCCCGATCTACACCACGATCTACCAGGCCAGCGGCAGCGACGTGGACTGGTACTACGGACATGACCCGAACCTGCCGATCTTCTCGTTCACAACCGAACTGCGCGACACGGGGACCTACGGCTTCGAATTGCCGGCGAACCAGATCGTCCCCACGTGCGAGGAGAACTTCCCTGCGGCACTGTATCTGGCCGACTGGTCCGCGAACCCCATAAAGTTCAGCTTCCCGAACGGTCTGCCGAGCCGCCTCGACCCGAACACGCCGCAAAACGTGCAAGTGAAGATCGTGGCGATCCGCGGGACGATCGACACCTCGTCGCCGCGGTTGTTCGCGCGCCTCGGTATTGGCGGCTCGTTCGTCCCGTACGTGCTGACGTCATTGGGAAGCAACATGTACCAAGCCACGTTGCCGGCGACGCCGTGCGGCCAGACGCTTTACTACTATTTCTCCGCCGGGACGATGACGGCGGTCGGGTTTTCGCCGAGCGACGCCCCGGCCAGCCCATACAGCGTCGTCGCTGCCCCGATCGTCCTGATGCTCGACACCAACATGGACACCAACCCCGGGTGGACGACGCAGGGCCAGTGGGCCTGGGGCCAGCCGACCGGCGGCGGGTCGCACAACCACGACCCGCTCAGCGGGCACACGGGGAACTATGTCTACGGGTACAACCTCGCCGGCGATTACGCGAACAGCATCCCGGTCTATTACCTGACGACGCCGGCCATCAGTTGCACCGGCGTGTCCGGCGTGCAACTCAAGTTCTGGCGTTGGCTGGGCGTCGAGTCCAACAGCAATTATGACAAGGCGACCGTGGAGGTCAGCGGCAATAACGGCACGAGTTGGACGGTGATCTGGCGGGCATCCGACGCGGGCGCCGCGGTAAGCGATGCGTCCTGGCAACTGCAGACGTTCGATATCTCGGCGGTCGCCGACCACAGCGCGCAGGTCCGCATCCGCTGGGGCATGGGCCCGACGGATGGGTCCCTCACGTACCCCGGCTGGAACATCGACGACGTACAGGTGTGGGCGGCGGACCCGGCCGGCTGTCCGCCGAGCGTGTGCGCGGGCGACGTCAACTGCGACGGACGGGTCACCTTCGTCGACATCGACCCGTTCGTGGAAGCTCTGGCCGGCGAGTCGGCCTGGGCGCACCCGGGCTGCCCCTGGCTGTCGGCCGACGCCAACGGCGACGGCCACGTGACGTTCGCGGACATCGATCCGTTCGTAGCGCTGATCGGGACGACTTGTCCCTGAAGCCGGCCGGTTGGCCCGGCGAACCGAGCCGACGGCGGGTCGTGTGATCGAGGGACGACGAGCCGGCAGGTCTTCGACCCGCCCGCGGGTCGTTGTCATGGTTTTACGCCCGGCCGGCCCCCCAAGAACTCATCGCTTTGCAGGCCGCCGGCGGTAGAATGGCGTTGTTCACTTACTCAAGGACGGTAGGTGGGTAGCTGGCGTCCCCCCGGGCGGCACGGCGACGCGGGAGTCTAACCTCGAGCGCGGTGGGCGCTCGGTTTCGCGGCCAGGGAAGGCAATTCGCCCGAGACGACCGACCGGGAGAGCGCCATGGGAGGCGGGACATGTGGCGCGCGGCTTTACTGGCACTGGTGGCGACCGTGTTGCCGGCGACACTCCATTCGGGGGCCCTCGCGGCTGAACCGGAATCCGGGGAGAAAGAATGGCGGCGCTTAGGCGTGCCGCCGCTCCCGCCGCTCGTTCACGAACCCCGCGCGCACCAGCCGCC
>PMMM01000184.1 GCA_003162245.1 Phycisphaerales bacterium | reverse complement strand
CTAAGCGGAATGCGTATCACACGCTGCCGCCCAGCGCGGGCGTCGACGGTCTGCTCGGCCTGGATTTCCTGCGCGGCATGCGCTTCACGGCCGACTTCAGGGCGGGGGCGCTCACGCTCGAGTGAAACGGGTCCGACTTCGCAGGCGTTCTGATCCCAAACCGGGAGCACCAATGCTGCCTCGTGTCCCGGTGGAAAGAGGACGCGACGCTCGTCGGAGCCGGAACGGTGCCCGCCGCGCCTGACGCCGTGCCGCTGCGCGAAGATGCGCCCCTCGCTGCCGCTCGGGCTCTCATACCGGCCGCTGTGGAAGCTACGGGTTTTTCAGCAACGTCTCCAGCTCGTCCAGCAGCTCGTTGAACAGCTCCATCGTCGCGACGATGGGCTTCGGCGTGCTCATGTCGACGCCGGCCTGCTTGAGCGTGTCGATCGGGTACTTGCTGCTGCCGGCCTTCAGGAAGCCCAGGTAGTCGTGCAGCGCGTTCGGCTCGTCGCTCAGCACCCGCCGCGCCAGTGCGACTGACGCGCAGTAGCTCGTCGCATACTTGTAAACATAGAACGCCCGGTAGAAATGCGGGATCCGCGACCAGTACCCGTCCAGCTCGTCGTCGTACGCGAAATCCGGCCCAAAGTAGCGCTGCACCAGCTCGCGGTACATCTTGCCCAGCGTCTCGTACGTCAGCGGCGTCCCCTTTTCGGCCGCCTCGTGCACGAGCTTCTCGTATTCCGCCCACATCGTCTGATTAATGACGGTGCCGCGGATACCCTCGATCGCCGTGTTGACCAGGAACAGCCGCTCGGCACGGTCCTTGGCGTGCTTCCGCAGATAGTCGCCCAACAGCACTTCGTTGCAGGTCGACGCGACCTCGGCCAGGAACGTCGGGTAGTCGCCATAGACCGGCGGCTGGTTATGCTGCGTGAACCAGCTATGCATCGAGTGGCCCATCTCGTGGGCGACAGTGAACATCTCCTCGTAGGTGCCGTTGTAGTTCAGCAGCATGTACGGGTGGCTGCCGTACGTCCCCATGCTGTACGCGCCGCTCCGCTTACCGGGCGTCTCGTACACGTCGATCCAGTGGCTATGGAAGCCCTGCGTCATCGGCTCGATGTACTCGGCACTCAGCGGTGCCAGCGCCTTGATGACCGTCGCCACCGCGTCGTCATAGCCGATCTCCGGCGCCGCGCCGTCGATCAGCGGCACGAACAGGTCGTACTGGTGCACCTTGTCGATCCCCAGCTTGTGCCGGCGGATGTCGAGGTACCGCTGGAACGTGGGCAGATGCTCGTGAATCGTCGCGATCAGGTTGTCGTACACGGCCACCGGCACGTTGTCCGGGTCCACCGCCGCCTGCAACGCGCTGTCATAGTGCCGGGCCCGTGCCTCGAACACGTCGCCCTGCACCGATCCGCCCAGCAGGGCCGCCAGCGTGTTCTTGTAGCTCAAGTACGTCCCCATCAACCCGCGGAACGCCCGCTCCCGCAGCGGCCGGTCCGGCGACTGGAGGAACACGAAGTACCGCCCCTCGCTCAGCTCGACGTCCTTCCCCTCGCCGTCCTTGATCGTCGGAAACTTCATGTCCGCGTTCGTCAACATGCCAAAGGCGTTGTGCGGCGTACTGGCGAGCTTGCCCGTCATCGCGAGCAGCTCCTCTTCACGCGTGCTGAGCACGTGCTTCTGCTGCCGCAGCAGGTTCTCGAAGTGGTGCGTGTAGATCGTCAGCTTGGGGTCGGTCTGGCACCATTTCAGCAGTTGTCCCTCGGGCAGCGCGACGATCTCCGGCTCGAACCACGCCGTCGCCTCGCTCCACTGCACGCCGAGGTTGTGCGCCCGCTCCGCGAGGGCCTGCGGCGCCGACTCGCGCGTGTCCTGGTCTTTCAGCATCGCCGCGTATGCGGACAGCCTCTCGAGCTTGATTCCGAGGCCCTCGCGCAGCGTGAGGAACTTCAGCAGCGCCTCGGGCGACTCGGCGACCTTGCCTTTGAATGCGGCCAAGGCCCGGACGCCGTCCGTGCACTCCGTGAAGTCGGCCTCCCACGCCGCCGCATCGGCGTACATGTCGCCGACGTTCCACTTGTACTGCGGGTCAATCGAGGACCGCTCGGGGAGCTTGCCGGTTTGCGCCTGTGCCGAGGCCGGCACCGTGGCGAGCCCCGCGCAGGCGAACACGACGCTCAGACGCATGAGGCAACGGGAGTGGCGCGACATGGCAATTTCCTGAAGCGGGGGGTGAGAATCAGCACGCAGCGCGGCCCCGCCGACCGCGTCATGCGCGACCGTCGACAGAAGGTACTCGTCGCAGCGCTCGACGACAAGCACGCGGGCGGGCCGGGCGCCGTTGTAGGAAGTTGTCGGCCACGACGCGCAGCGCCGCAACGCGTGACCGATTGGCGGTACAGTCTCGGCGTGGGCAGGCGCAACGGGGCACCTGCGGGTCCAACGACAAGGAGACACACGCATGACGAAACTACGACCGATCGCTGTGGCACTGGCTGTTGCGGCCCTCGTCGCCGTCGCGCACGCCGGCGAGCCCGCCAAGGGCAAGACGCTCATCCCCCGCGACGTGCTCTTCGGCAATCCCGACCGCGCGGCGGTGCGGCTCAGCCCGGACGGGAAGCAGCTCGCCTACATCGCGCCGCTGGACGGCGTGATGAACATCTGGGTCGCGCCCGCCGCCGACCCGAATGCCGCCAAGGCCATTACGCACGACAAGGGCCGCGGCATCCGCAGCTACTTCTGGGCCTTCACCAACCAGCACATTCTCTATCTCCAGGACAAGGATGGCGACGAGAATTGGCGCATCTACAGCTTGGACCCGCGCTCCGGCGAAGCCAAAGACCTGACGCCGGCCAAAGGCGTGCAGGCGCGCATCCAGGAGGTCAGCGAGAAGCACCCCGCCGAAATCCTGATCGCCCTGAACGACCGCAATCCACAGCTCCACGACATCTACCGCGTCAACATCGAGACCGGCGACAAGAAGCTCGTCATGGAGAACGAGGGCTACGTCGGATACCTGACCGACGACGACTACGCCGTGCGCTTCGCCACGCGCGTCACGCCGGACGGCGGCAGCGAGGTGCTGGAGCGCACGCCGCAGGGCGAGTGGAAGTCGTTCATGAAGATCGGCCAGGACGACAGCCTGACGACGGAGCCGACCGGGTTCGACAAGACCGGGCAGGTGCTGTACGTGATTGATAGCCGCGACCGTAACACCTCCGCTTTCGCTACGATCGACCTTAAATCCAGCAAGGAAACGATCGTCGCCGAGGACCCGCGCGCGGACATCAGCGGCGTTCTGGCGCATCCGACTGAAAAGACGATCCAGGCGGTCGCGTTCACCTACCAACGCAAGCAGTGGAAGATCCTCGACCCCGCGCTGGAGGCCGACTTCACCTATCTCCGTACGGTCACCGATGGCGACTTCGACGTCATTAACCGCACGCTGGACGACAAACAGTGGATCGTGGCGTACGAGATGGACACCGGTCCGGTGCGCTACTACCAGTACGACCACTCGGCCAAGAAAGCGACGTTCCTCTTCACGAACCGCAAGGCGCTCGATGGGCTGCCACTGGCCAAGATGCACCCGGTCATCATCAAGTCGCGCGACGGGCTCGACCTTATCAGCTACCTGACGCTGCCCGTCGGTACCGCGCAGGGCGACACCGCCCGCCCGGCGCAGCCGCTGCCGATGGTGCTGTACGTCCACGGCGGCCCGTGGTATCGCGACGACTGGGGCTACGAGCCGTACCACCAGTGGCTCGCCAACCGCGGCTACGCCGTGCTCTCCGTGAACTTCCGCGGCTCGACCGGGCTCGGTAAGCAGTTCATCAACGCCGCCAACTTGCAGTGGGGCGGCAAGATGCACGACGATTTGGTTGACGCGGTGAAGTGGGCCATTGCCGAGAAGATCGCCGATCCGAAGAAGATCGCGATCATGGGCGGCAGCTACGGCGGCTACGCAACGCTCGTCGGCATGACGTTTACGCCCGAGCTGTTCGCGTGCGGCGTGGACATCTGCGGCCCGTCGAACCTGGTGACGTTCATGGAGGCGGTGCCGCCCTACTGGAAGCCGATTCTGGACATGTTCGTGGCGCGGATCGGCAACCATCAGACCGAGGACGGCAAGAAGTTCCTGATGGAGCGCTCGCCGATCACGCGCGTGGACAAGATCGCCGAGCCGCTGCTGATCGGGCAGGGCGCGAACGACCCGCGTGTGAAGCAGGACGAGTCGGACCAGATCGTCAAGGCGATGCAGGCCAAGAAGATCCCCGTGACGTACGTGCTGTTCCCCGACGAGGGCCACGGCTTCGCGCGGCCGGAGAACCGCCTCGCGTTCAACGCGATCGCGGAGCTGTTCCTGGCCCAGCACCTCGGCGGCCCGGCCCAGCCCATCGGCGAGGACTTCAAGGGCTCCAGCATCGGCGTCCCCAGCGGCGCCGCGGACGTCCCCGGCGTAAAGGACGCGCTGCCGAAGTCGTAGCGTAGGATTGCACGAATCGAACCGCCAAGGCGCCAAGAGCGCCAAGGCTACTGAGTTGTCACACAGGCCCCCGGCTCGGCAGTTGTGCCGCGCCGGGGGCCGGCGTATCGCGAAGGTGATACGCGGTAGCGCTCCAGGGTCTCCAGCGTGCAGTGCATGCGGTTGCTGGCCCGGCCGTGGTCAGTCGAGGGGAATCCGCGTACCATCTGACCGTCGGGGCCGAGGTTGGCTCCGACGGAAGGCCGAAGTATGTCCCGCGCGCGCGTATTGTCGCTACCGCTCATCGCCGGCCTGCTGATTTCCGGCTGTGGCCTCGGCGAAGCCGACGACTACGCGCCGCTCACGGTCGCGGACAACTTCCGCGTGATCGAGGACGGCCAGGCCTACCGCTCCGCCCAGCTCGACCCATCGACGCTGCGGCTGGTCGCTCAGCAATACGGCATTCGCACGGTTATCAACCTCCGCGGCGAGAATGCCGTCGCCGTGTGGTACCAGCGCGAACGCGCGACAGCCGATGAGCTGAAGCTGAAGCTGGTGGACATTCCGCTCAGCGCCCATCGCCTCCCGTCGCGTGCGAATCTGCTCCAGTTGTACGACGCGCTCAAGGCCGCGGACGGCCCGATCCTGATCCACTGCGCCGCCGGGGCGGACCGCGCCGGCGCCGCGGCCGCCATCTGGCGCATGGTCGTGCGCGGCGAGCCACGCGAGGCGGCGGTACGCGAGCTTTCATTGTTCAACGGGCACCTTGCTCAAGCTTGTCCTGAAATGGACCAGTTGGTGCGGATCTTCCAGCCCAGCCGCGAGTGGATCGAAAACCAATACCCCGGGCCGTAGCCCGCAGCCATCCGGCGGCGCCGGCGATCGACCGGCACAGCGCCGACGAAGGATCGCCATGTCCGCTTCCGATCGTATGCCGATTGACGATTCCGCGTCGCGGCCGGCGCGCGGCGCACCGCCGCCGCTTCAGGTCGAGCGCGGCACGTGCTACCTGCACCTGGCCTACGACGTCGGCCTGGCCATCGACCTGGACGCGGTCGAGCGGCACGTCACCGCCGATTTGCAGCGCGAGTCGATTCGCCACAAGCGCCGGGCGCCGTACTACTTCGAGTACCAGCCGCCCCCGCTACGGATTACGCAGAGCGTGCCACCGATCCACATCGGCGACCATGCGACCGACCCGACCGTGGACGCGGTCGTCTACCATTTCGGGGCCGTGTCCGTGCAGTACAGCATCCCGATCCGCGGGCCCCTGGCCGATCTGCGGCCCCTGAGCGACGAGCTATACCACAGCCGCCCGCTGCTCGACGCGTCCCGCGAAATGGTCGAGACCCTGGTGCGCTCCATCCGCCCGGCCATCGCGAAACCCGGCCTCAGCAGCCTGGTCGAGGATTACGCCATCTACCAGATCGAGTCCCTTACGCCGGCGCTGACCCCCGGTGCCGTGATCCAGGAGCACGCCCTGCTGCTCGCCCAGATCCTGCGGGCCGAGAGCGCCCCCCTGTCGTCGCAGGAGGTGGACGATGCGCTGGCCTGCCACATCTCGTTCGGACCGGACGACCGCACGCTGATCGACTGGAACGCGGCGCTCCTGTTCGATCGCGACGCGGACGACGTGCGCGCGGTGCTGGAGTTCGCCAACGTCGAGCTGCTGGAGATGCGTTTCCTGGACGACCGGCTCGACCAGGCGCTGGATCACGCGTACGAGGCGACCGCGCGGCACTCCCGGCGCTGGTCGGCGCTGTTCACGGGCAGCAAGGCCGCCGACCTGGGGCGCATCGCGGGGCTGCAAACCGACAGCGCGTTGCTCTATGAGGGCGTCAACAACGCGCTCAAGCTGCTGGGCGATCAATACCTCGCCCGCGTGCACCGGCTCGTGTCGCAGCGCTTCCACCTGAACGACTGGGACCAGAGCATTCTGCGCAAGCTCCAGACCATCGAGAGCATCTACGAGAAGATTTCCGACCGCCATGCCAATCGGCGGCTCGAGCTGCTCGAGTGGATCATCATCCTGCTGATCGCGATCGAGATCCTCATGCCGTTCATTCCCGGCCTGGCGCGGCGTTAGAGCGTTTTCACTTTTTCTCC
>PMMM01000199.1 GCA_003162245.1 Phycisphaerales bacterium | reverse complement strand
ACTAAGCGGAATGCGTATGATACCCGCCCCGCCAGCTTCTTCGAGAGCACGGCTCCCGACAGCGTGTTTTCCGAAAAAACGGCGCCCGACGCCGTTTGCGCACTCCCCCCCGTTTCGACTACTCCGTTGGCGGAGCAGGCTGAACGTCCACGTGCTGTGATTCCGGCGGGCGGACGCGGAGCACGGGCGGCGTGATCGATACCTGGTGGCCGGGTTCGACGCTGTGCGTCAGGAAGACGGAGCCGCCGATGACGCTGCCATCGCCGAGCCGGGTCTCGCCGCCGAGGACGATCGCGTTCGCGTAGATCGTGACGTTGTTGCCGACGGTGGGATGGCGTTTGTAGCCGCGAATGAGCCGCCCGCGCTCGTCCTTGGCGAAGGAGAGGGCACCGAGCGTGACGCCCTGGTAGATCTTGACGTTCTCGCCAATGTCGGTGGTCTCGCCGATTACGACCCCCGTGCCGTGATCGATGAAGAAGGAGGGGCCGACGCGGGCGCCGGGGTGGATGTCGATGCCGGTGAGGAAGTGGGCGTGCTCGGTCATGATGCGCGGCATGAGCGGCACGTTCATCTGGTACAGCTCGTGGGCGTAACGATAGATGGTGATCGCGAGCATGGCGGGGTAGGCGAGGATGACCTCGGCCGTGCCGGTGGCGGCCGGGTCGCCGTCGTAGGCCGCCTGCACGTCGAGGGCCAGGGCACACCGGACCTCCGGAATCTTCTCCACGAACGCGCTGGCCAGGGAGGTGGCCTTGTCGCGGCACGTCGGCAGCGCCGCCGGATCGCACGGGCGCCGCGCCTCGCAGTCGTGGCACAGGCACTGCATGATCTCGGCGGCGAGCAGCTCCCAGAGCCTGGGGAGCCGCTCGCCGACGTGAAAGCTGATGTTGTGCTGGGTCAGGCCGCGGCGACCGATGTAGCCGGGGTAGGTCAGTTCCAGCAGCAGGTCGCAGATCTCGATGATCGCGCGGCGCGACGGGAGGTACTCGCGGTCGATGTGCTGGGTCCGCGCGTCGGACTGATAGCTCTTCACGATGCGCGCGACCAGCCGCGGCAGCGCGTCGCCCAGGTGTTTCGAGTCCATGCGGGGCTCCTGCGTCTGTTCAGACCCGCGCGTCGCGGCTCACCGGAGCACGTCGTCGACAAGGTAACAAAGGGCGCCGCGGGCGGCGATCAAGCTCCCTTTGTCACCCTGTCACCTTCTTACCTTGCGGCCTACTCGTGCGGGACCAGTCGCCCGCGGGGGTCGGTGCAGTGGATCTCCACCTGGTCCAGGCTGAAGGCCGGATCGGGCCGGATGGAGATGATCCGCCGGTTGCGCGATTCCAGCTCGTGGAGCAGCCGGCGTTTGCGGTTCTGGAGCAGGAAGGCCACCTCGGGCGACACCGCGACCTCAATCGTGTGGATGTGCTCGCGCGTGACGGCCAATTGGACGAGGCGCATCACGTCGAGCGCGACCGACTCGATGGTCTTGACGAGCCCGGTGCCGCGGCAGTGGCGGCAATCCTGATAGACGCTCCGCGTCAGGCTGGCCCGTTGCCGCTGACGCGTCAACTCGATGATCCCGAACTCGCTCATCCGCAGGACCTTCGCCCGCTCCTTGTGCTCCTTGAGGTGGCGGGCCATGCGGCGCTCGATGTCGCGGCGGTGGGACTCCTGCCGCATGTCGATGAAGTCGCACACGACGACGCCGCCCAGGTCGCGCAGCCGCAATTGCCGGGCGATCTCGTCGGCCGCTTCGACGTTGATCTTGTACGCCGTCGATTCGGCATCGTCTTCGGTGCGAAACCGGCCGCTGTTGACGTCGATGGCGACGAGGGCTTCGGTCGGTTCGATCACCAGCGAGCCGCCGGACTTGAGCGGGACGCGGCGGGAGTGCAGGCGTTCGAGTTCGGCCTCGATGCCGTACTTGTGAAAGAGCGGCTCCGGGTCGGTGTACACGGTGACAATGTCGTTGTAGCGCGGGCTGAAGATGGAGAGGAAATCGCGGGCCCGCGCGGCGACGTCCGGGTCGTCCACGAGGATGCGCTCGACGTCGCCGGTGAAGACGTCGCGGATGGTGCGGATCACCAGGTCGGATTCGCGATAGAGCTCAGCGGGGGCCGGGTCATTCTTGGTCCGGGTCTCCACGGCGCGCCATAGGCGCGTCAGGTACGTCAGGTCGCCCTGTAGCTCGCGTTTCGTCCGGTCGAGGGCCGCGGTCCGGGCGATGAAGCCCATGCCCTCGGGCAAGTCGAGCTCCGCGAGGATCGAGCGCAGCTTCTCGCGCGATATGTCGTCCTCGATCCGGCGGGAGACCCCCAGCCGCCCCATTCCGGGCATCATGACCAGGAAGCGGCCGGGAATGCTGAGATACGTGGACAGCGTCGGCCCCTTGGTGCCGATGCCCTCCTTGGTCACCTGGACGATGACCTCCTGGTTGCGGCGCAGGCAGCGCTGAATCGGTGGGCGGCTGCGGCGCGGCATTTTGTGTCCGACGTTCTCCGTCTGTCCACCGCCGTTGGGGAAGTACTGGGGGTGCAGGTCGGAAATGTGCAGGAAGCCGTTCTTGCCCTGTCCGAAGTCGATGAACGCGGCCTGAATGCTGGGCTCGACGTTGGTGACGACACCCTTGTAGATGTTGCCCACATGGCTTTCGGCCGTGGCACGCTCGAGGTAGATCTCCTCGAGCCGCCCGTTCGCCAGGATGGCGATGCGGCATTCCTCGCGCGGGACGGTGTTGATGACCATCTCCCGCACCGCCGCGCCGGGTTTCCGGGCGGCGGGGGGCGTGGCCGCTTCCGTCGGGGCCGGTTCGACGATGATGGCCGCGGGCTCACTCTCCCCTTCGGCGCGCGCCTCCGCCAGCGCCTCGTGGCGCGACGACCGGCGCCCACGGCGACGACGGCGGCGGCCTTTCTCCTGGGGCGGCGCTGCGGCGGCCGGCGGAGGCGGCGCGGGCGCTTCCGCCGCTGTCGGTGCCGAAGGCTCGGCCGCAACCACTTCTTCAGGCTCAGGCTCGGCCTCCGCAATGGGCTCGCTCAGGCTCGCCTTGATCGCGGCGGCGGCCTCGAGCCACGGCGTCGGATCGTCGGCTGCCGGGAGCGGCGCGTTATCTGGACGGTCCCGCAAGTCCAGGTCGATTGGCCTGTCGGCGGGCTTGTCGGCGGGCTTGACGGCCGGCTTCGGGGCCGGTTTGGCGGGGGGCTTGACGACAGGGACGGGCTTGGCAGCCGGCGGGCGGGTCTCCATAGGGCGGCTGCCCTGCTTGTCCCGCCGGCGTTTTCGGCGCAAGCGCCGCTTCTGGCTGGGCGAAAGGTGAGCTTCGGCATCGCCGACGGCCGGCAGTTGCGAGGCAGCCGGTTTCTTCACCTCCGCCTTCTCGGTCACTGGCGCCTCAAGGGCTGCAGGAGGCTCGGCTTCAAGCCATTCCGGGGGCTCGAACGCGACGGTCTCACGCTGCGGTGCGCCTACGACTGGAACGGCCATGCGATTCGCCGGCGGCTCGGCTGTGCCCGTCACCGCGGTGGGGGCGGGCGGCGTCACGTCCGGGCGGGTTGGTTTCGGCGACGCCGCGAATGGCGGCGGGGCGGCAGGCGGAAAACGGATCACGACGCGATCGCCCTCTTCCGCAACGCTGGCGGCGGCCGAGTACGGCTTGATGCTCGGATGCGTCGGCGGTCTGGCGACCTCTTGCGCGGCACCGGACGGGCTGACAGGTGCGCCGGGCGCAGGCTTGCGGCCGCGGCCCGGGCTGGCCGACG
>PMMM01000161.1 GCA_003162245.1 Phycisphaerales bacterium | reverse complement strand
CAAAGCGGCGCCGCCCGGCTCAGCGTGCCCCTCGATTCCCGCCTCGGATCCGAGCACGTCCAGCTCGCCGGCCTCCGGCAACAGGTCGTCCGCGCCGTCCAGGGCCACGCCGAGGGAGACCATCTGGAGCATGTTGCGCGTACTGCGATCGGGCGGTACGCTGCGGATGCGCTCCACCTGCCCCTTCCGCACCGCGCTGCCCAGCTCATTCCAGGCGTGCTTCTTGAACAGCGCCACGAAGTCCACGGCGTCCTCTTCCGCGACGTACCGCTCCAGGAACTGCTGCGCCTCGTCGAGCGTGCACTTTGCAGCCACGATCTTCTCGCGCCGCGCCAGCGCCCACATCGCCTCATCCAGCGGGATGGCGTGCTGCCGCACGCCCAGCAGCCGGATGCGGGCGCGCGTGTAGGCTTCCAAGCCGTCGATCTTGTCCAGGTAGGTCTGCGCCTCTTTACGGGACATCCCGCTGAGTCGTTCGAGCGATACCGTGTGCTCCAGCGCGAAGATCGCGTTGAGTGCACGCGAGATGTCTTCGCACTTGAGCCGCGCGTCCGGAAAGTCGCCGAGCGTCTCCGCCAGCTCGATGGGGGGAATCACCCGCAACTCATTGTAGTCGACGACCGTGGCGCGCAGCCGGTCCAGCCCCTCGCTCGCCTTGGATTCCGGCGTATCCCGCGAGAGGATGCCCAGCAGGAGTTGCATGATCGGGTCGCCGCTCGGCAGGTGCCCCGGTTTGCCCAGCCTGGACCGCAGCGAACCGAACAACAGCTTCAAGCGCTTGGCGCACTCGGTCGCACCCCTCATCGGTTATGCATCCTCCTGGATGTCCGCGGGGCTCGCCGCGGCCGGTCCCTTAATGGCTGGTGGGGCTGCGGAGTCCGGCGCGCACGCCTGCGGTGCGGCCTCGGCCCGGTCCTTGACCTCCGGCGGCTCCGCGGTACCGGGCCGCTCCAGGGCCAGCCGGTCGATCAATTGACACGTCTCGAACGCACGCTTCAGCGATTGATCCAGCCGGAAATCAAGCGCCGGCGTCTTGCGCAGCGTCAACTCGCGGCCCAGCAACCAACGGAGGTGGCCCGCCGAGCTGCACAACGCCCGCAAGCACAGCTCCTGCTGCGGCTCGGGCGCCAGGACACTGACGAAGACGCGGGCCACCGACAGATCGGCGCTCACCTCCACCCGCGTGATCGAGGTCACGGGCGGTATCCGCGGGTCGTTCAGCCGCGTTTGGATCGCTTCCGCCAGGATCGTGCGGATGAGGCTGCCGACTCGTTCGACCCTTCGCGACACGTTGCTCCCAATCCTCGCTCGTCCGTGCGTCTTCGCGGCCGGGCCGCCGGCCGGCGCTTACAGCAGCTCGATGTCGTACTCCAGCAGCGACGCGTGCGGGTACGCGCGGATCTCGTCCACGATCTTCGAGAGGGCGCTTTGCACGAACCGTGACTCGTTCGCCACCATCGCCAGCCCGAGCGTCAGCGCCTGCCGATGATCGAGATCGTCCACCTCGGCGATGGACACGTTGTGCCGGGCCGCCAAGCGATCCTTCAGGCTCTTGGTCACGCGCCGTTTGTCCTTCAGCGAGAGCGCCTCGAAAACGGCCAGGCGAACCCGCAGCACACCGACGATCATAGCGCACCGGCCGCGACCTGCCGCGGGACGCCCGAGCTAGATCACCTGCGGCACCTCGACGAGCTCGAAGGTCTGGATCTGGTCGCCCGGCTTGATGTCATCGAAGCCGTCGATCTTGATGCCGCACTCCAGCCCGGCCCGCACTTCGCGCGCGTCCTCCTTGAACCGCTTCAGCGAGCCGATGCCCGCCCCCTCCACGACGATGCGCCCGTCGCGGACCAGCCGTACGCGGTGGTGCCGATTGACCACGCCGTCGGTCACGTAGCAGCCGGCCACCGTGCCCACGCGCGACACATGGAAAATCTCGCGCACCTCGGCCGTGGCGCGCGCCTCCTGGCGCTGCTCGGGCTCGAGCAAGCCTGCCAGCGCCTTGCGCAGGTCGTCCAGCAGCTCATAAATGATCCGGTACTGCCGGATCTCCACCCCGATCTGCTCGGCCAATTGACGCGCCCGGTCCTCCGCCACCATGTTGAACCCAAGCACCAGCGCATGCGATGCCTTGGCCAGGTTCACGTCGGCTTCCGTAATGGTCCCGACCGCGGCGTGCAGCACCACCAGACGGCTCTTGTCCGACGGCAATTCGGCCAGCGCCTTCTGAAGCACTTCGACTGAGCCCTGCACGTCCGCGCGGACGATCACGTGCAACTCGGGTTGCTCGGACCCAACGCCGCTCTGCACGAGCGCCTCCAGCGTCCGCGGCTTGAGCCCCTGGTCCAGGCTGGCCAGCCGCCGATGCTGATGGACCTCGCTGGCGATCTCCTTCGCGTACGAGAGGCTCGCCACCTGATAGAGCCCGTCGCCCGCGGAAGGCAACTCGTCGAGCCCGGTCACCTCCACCGGCGTACCCGGCGGCACCTCCCGGACGATCCGACCCTTGTCGTCGCGCAACGCCCGAATCCGCCCGGCGGCCGGACCGCACACGATGAACTGCCCCGGGCGCAGCGTCCCCTCGCGTACGAGCACCTGCGCGACCACGCCCTGCCCTTCGCGCATCTGCGCTTCGATCACCGTGGCCTGCGCCGGCACGTCCGCGTCGGCCCGCAACTCGAGCAGCTCGCTGAGCGTGCTCAGGTGCGCGACCAGCTCATCGATGCCCTGGCCAGTCACGGCGCTCGTCTTGATCACGTCCGTCTGTCCGCCCCATTCCGACGGCGTCAGATCGTGCGCGGCCAGTTGCGCATAGATGCGATTCAGGTCGACCCCCGGCAGGTCGATCTTGTTCAACGCCACCACGATGACCACCCCCGCCGCCCGAGCGTGGTTGATCGCCTCGACGGTCTGCGGCATCACCCCGTCGTCCGCCGCAACCACCAGCACCACCACGTCCGTCAGATCGGCACCCCGCGCACGCATCGCCGTGAACGCCTCGTGCCCCGGCGTGTCGACGAAGGTCACGTGCCAGTCGCCCCGATCGATGCGGTAGGCCCCGATGTGCTGGGTAATCCCACCTGCCTCCCCATCCGCCACGTGCGCGTGCCGAATCGCATCGAGCAACGAAGTCTTGCCGTGGTCCACGTGACCCAGCATGGCAACCACGGGCGGTCGCGGCTGTAGGTTCGGCCGCGGGCGCTGCTCAAACTCGTCTTCCAGCACTTCGTACGCCGTCCGGGCCTGTCCGATCGCAACCGGGATGCCCAGGTCCAGGGCCAACAGCTCTACCTGTTCCGCGTCAATCGACTGGTTGATTGTCCACAGCCGCCCCGTCTGCTCCGTCAGCTTCTTGGACACCACCATGAACGGCGTGCCCACCGCCGAGCAGAACTCCTTCAGCGCCACTGGGGCCGTGATCTCCACCGCGTCACGCCGCACGGTTTGCGTCGTCCCGGTCTGCGCTGTTGTGGCCTGGCGCCGGCGCTCGGCCGCTCGCCGGTCGCGCAATCCGTGGCCGGTTACGCGTGCGAGCCGCTCCTTGCGCTCCAACAGGTCCTGCTCACGCCACTCGCGCACCCGCTGATCCACGTCCGTAGCGCTGCTGCGCCGCCGCGGATTCCGTGACCGCGCCCGGCTCAGGTCGCTCTCTTCCTCTTTGTGGCCCTTGCCCCGGCCACGTTTCGGTGCCGCCGTTGCTGGGCCCCCCGCGCCCGCCGCCGGAGCAACCGAATCTCTCTCACCCACGCCGCGCGCCGGCCCAACCCCGACCCGCGCCCGCGGATAGCGATCCGGCTCGGGTGCCTCCACGCGCACTACACGCGGCCCTTGCAACTCCGCCGGCCGTGGCACTAGTTGCGGGCCCGCCGGCCGAATCGGCTCGGGCGGCACGATCGCCTTGGCGATCGGCGGCGTTACCACCACGGGCTCAGACGGGCCAGCACTTGGCGGTGCTTCAACCACCTCCGGCGCCGCTGGTGCCACCGCGGCCAGCCCCTCGGCCCCGGCCGCTTCGACGGTTTCGACTACCGGCTCCGGCCCAGCCACAACGATGGTGTCGTCCATTGCGGGCGCCGGCGCCGGGAGCACCTCGGGCACGAACTCCGGTGCGGGCATTCGTGCCGGTGCCGTCTCGACCGCCGGCATCGGCTCGGTGGGCTCTGCGGCGACGACCTCGGTCGGTTCGGGGGCCTTCTTGCCCCGCTTGCGCGGCACACGGATTTTCTCGACGTCCACGCGCTCGGCCACCTCGACCGACGTCACGTCCACGCCGACGCTGAACCACTCGCGGATCGATTCGGCCAGGCCCACCGAGATCGCCGCCATGTGATTCTTCAGCTCGACCCCCTCCGCAGCGCATTTTGCGATGATTACCTTGCTGGGAACCCCAAGCTCTTTGGCCAGCGTGTGAACTCGCAGCGTGGTGGCCACACAACACTCCATCAAACCGCCTTGGTGCCGTTGGCCGGCACGGACTCGACGCCGCTCCGTCGCCGCGGGCTGCGCAGGTTGCCCGCGTAGGCTGCACGGTCGCTTGGGCGCCCGGCGCGCGGGGCTACAAACCCCCTGTCCCGCGCTGCGTTGCGGCAACTGAAACGCTGCCGGCGCAACCGAGCACGCGTAGGCGTCTGGGTCTTCGTACCATAACATATCCCGCCTGGGCGGGTTACGCCACCCGTCCCCTGCAATTCTTCAGAAATTCTTGCCCGCCTCCCGCCCACGGGAATTGCCCAGCCGTGCGTTGACACCCCCCACAGCGCTGGGTAAGCTCACCGCTTTCCGTGGCGGTTAGCTGGTTGCGCCCGCGCCGGGCGTGTGTCCAAAGAGGGGCGGTGTGCAGTGGCGCGGAGGTGCTGTCTGCGCCGCAACACGGCGTCGCGTCAGACGGTGCCTACCTCCAGGCGAAGGGATTCGCGAGGCAACCATGAAGGTCTTCATGCTCGGCTGGGAGTTCCCGCCCTTCATCAGCGGCGGCCTCGGCACCGCATGTCACGGTCTCACGCGCGGCCTCGATCACCACGGCGTCGAGGTGCTCTTCGTTTTGCCGCGCCCCGTGGAATCCACCAGCGCGACCCATGTGCGCATCGTCTCCCCTGCCAACCTGTCCGACCAGCCCGAGGACGACGAAGCCGACGAGCTCGTCGATCCGCAAGCGCTCTTCCGCCACGCCCGCTTCCGAACCCTGCCGGTGACCCTGCACCCCTATGCCCGCCCCGAGGATCTCCGCGCGCGCGGACGCACACGGATCACTACACGCGGCGCATCTGGCGGCCCCGCCGTTCCACACGCCTCGGACGGCCAGCCTGCGGCCGAGCCGGCGCTCACCCACGGCGTACGCACCGGCGGACCGGATCACTACGGCGGCGACCTCTTTGCCGAGATAGAGCGCTACGCGGTGCTTGCACGCCGCCTCGCGCGCGGCCAGAAGTTCGATCTCGTGCACGCGCACGACTGGATGACGTATCCCGCCGGCATCGCCGTCGCGCTCAGCCGCAGCAAGCCCCTCGTCGTGCACGTGCACTCGACCGAGTTCGACCGCTCCGGCCTGCACGTGAACCAGCGCATTTACGACATCGAGCGGGCCGGGATGCACGCCGCGACGCGCGTCATTTGCGTCAGCCATCTGACGCGCAACATCGTCGTCAAGCACTACGCCGTCGACCCGCGCAAGGTCGAGGTCGTCTACAACGCGGTCGAGGAGGACGGCGCGCCCGCCGGTCCGCCCCTGCCACCGATCACGCGCGACGACAAGATCGTCCTGTTCCTCGGGCGCATCACGATGCAGAAGGGGCCGGAGTACTTCCTGGCGGCCGCCAAACGCGTGCTCGAGGTCATGGACAACGTCCGCTTCGTCATGGCCGGCAGCGGCGATATGACGCGCCCGATGATCGAGCTGGCCGCCGGGATGGGCATCGGGCACAAGGTGCTGTTCCCCGGCTTCCTGCGCGGGGACGATGTGCGGCGCATCTTCGAGATGGCCGACGTGTACGTGATGCCGTCCGTCTCCGAGCCGTTCGGTATCACGCCGCTCGAAGCGCTCTCGCACGACGTGCCCGTGATCATCTCGAAGCAGAGCGGAGTCGCCGAGCTGCTTACGCACGCGCTCAAGGTCGACTTCTGGGACGTGGACGAAATGGCCAACAAGATCGTGGCGGTCCTGCGGCACCCGCCCTTGCACGCCACGTTACGCGATCACGGCAGCTTCGAGGTCAGTCGTCTGAGTTGGACGGACGCCGCGGCAAACTGTATGAAGGTGTACGAAGCGGCCGTCGGTCGGCCTGCAAACTAAACCAACCCGCGCCCGCGACCGCTGCGGCCCGGTGCGCTCCGTATACAACATGGCGTCCGTCTGCTTTTACTTCCAAGTTCACCAGCCGTTTCGCCTGCGACGCTTCAGCATCTTCGACCGCGGCGCGGACTACTTCGACGACCGCGCCAACCGCGACCTCATCCGCCGGGTGGCCGACAAGTGCTACCTGCCCGCCAACGCGGTGATGCTCGAGCTGATCCGCAAGCACGAAGGGCGCTTCCGCGTCGCCTACAGCCTGTCGGGCACCGCCCTCGAGCAACTCCAGCGCTGCGCGCCGCCGGTTCTGGAGTCGTTCCGGCGGCTCGCCCGCACGGGAGCCGTCGAGTTCCTGTCCGAGACGTATTACCATTCGCTCAGCTTCCTCTACTCGCGTGAAGAGTTCGCCGAGCAGGTCCGTCTGCACCGGGCGCTCGTCGAGCGCCTTTTCGAGCAGACGCCGACCGTCTTCCGCAATACAGAGCTGATCTACAACAACGAGTTGGCGAAAGTCGCCGCGGGGCTCGGCTACAAGGTCGTGCTGTGCGAGGGGGCGGACCACATTCTCGGCTACCGTTCGCCGGCCTTCCTGTACAACCCGCCGAGCACGCCCGGCGTGAAGCTGCTGCTGAAGAACTACCGGCTGTCGGACGACATCGCGTTCCGCTTCAGCGACCAGGCGTGGGCGGAGTATCCGCTGACGGCGGACAAGTTCGCCGACTGGATTCAGCAGGTCAACGGCCACGGCCACGTCGTCAACCTGTTCATGGACTACGAGACCTTCGGCGAGCACCAGTGGGCGGAAACCGGGATCTTCGAGTTCCTGCGCCACCTGCCGCGGGCCGTCCTCCGCTCCCGCGACAACGACTTCAAGACGCCGAGCCAGTGCGCTGCGGCGTATCCGACCAGCGGCGAATACGACGTGCCGCACATGATCTCGTGGGCCGACGTCGAACGCGACCTGTCCGCGTGGCTCGGCAACGCGATGCAGGCCAACGCCCTGCACGAGCTGTACCGGCTGGAGCAGGCCGTCAAGCAGACCGGCGATGAGAAACTGCTCGACGACTGGCGCAAGCTACAGTCGTCGGACCATTTCTACTATATGTGCACGAAGTACTTCGCCGACGGCACGGTACACAAGTACTTCAATCCCTACGACACGCCCTACGATTCATTCATCAACTTCATGAACGTGCTGGACAACCTCCGCGGGCGGCTGGGGAGCGCGGCGAAGTAGGGCGTCCGGGGGACGCAGGGATCGAGGGGCCAACGGACCGCGGGACTGAGGGGCCAAGAGTGCCAAGTGCGCCAGCGGGTTGGCGATGTTCCGGATAAAAGGGCCGCTGGCGCTGACGAAAACGCAAGGATGCCAAGTGTGCCAAGNNCCCCCCCTTGGCACACTTGATTATCCGGACGTACGGCAAGGCAACCGCCAAGACGCCGAGAGCGCCGAGGACGCGGAGGGGGCGGGTTGGTCAGAAGCGAATTCATAGAAAAGCTATCAGCTCTCAGCTTTCAGCGGTCAGCCAGCGAATCCGGAACCCCGCGCTCGCGCTTGGGGCTCTGATTCGGGCACGCGGGCGCGGGGAGCGTCGTCGCGCGGACAGGGTAAGTATTCATCGGAAAGGGGCGGAAAGAAAGGCGGGGCGGCGGGGTTGGTGGATATAAGCGGCGGGTGGCGGAGATTGGCGGATTCTGCGGAAGAAAGTGACGAGGTAACACGGCAACAGGGTGACAAAGGGGCACGGGACGCGGCGGACGGGTGGGTCGGTGTTGCGGCGGGGCTGCGCCGTCGTTATACTGCGGACTGACGATGACCGGTATGGCCGGACCGCGGGATCTGGCCGGCGGCTGTCGCGGCCCAAGCGGAGTGGGTTGGGCAACTGGGCAACTCGATGCGGCTGGTCGCAACCCGCGCGGCTGGCCGTAGCAGTTACGCGAAAGGGGACAGACATGTATCGCGCACACGCTGCAATCGTGCTGGCAGCCGGTCTCTTGGTGCCGCTCTGCGCGGCCGCGGTGGTCTATGTCGATGACGACGCGCCGGCGGGCGGGAACGGGCAAAGCTGGCCCACGGCGTACAAGTTCCTTCGGGATGCGCTGACCGTCGCGGCGGCGGACCCCAACATCACGGAAATCCGGGTGGCCGAGGGGACGTACAAGCCGTCGGCGCAGACCGACCCGAACGATCCGCGCTCGGCGACGTTCACGCTCCTCAACGGCGTTGGCATCTACGGCGGCTACGGCGGGTTAGGCGCGCCTGACCCCGGTTTGCGTGATCCGAACGCGTTCGTCTCGATCCTCAGCGGCGACTTGGCCGGCAACGACGGTCCGAACTTCCAGAACAATGACGAGAACAGCTACCACGTCGTGACGGCCCCATCAGGTACCGGTGCAACCGCAGTGCTGGACGGGGTACGGGTCGCGGCTGGAAATGCCGGCGGGGGGGCATCCTGTGGCGGCGGGCTCTATTGCCAGGGCAGTCCCACGCTGACGAACTGCACACTGAGNNCTGACGAACTGCACGTTCAGCGGCAACTCGGCGGGCTACGGCGGCGGGCTGTACAACAACTCCGGCAATCCGGCGCTGACGAACTGCACGTTCAGCGCGAACTGGGCGGATGACTACGGCGGCGGGCTGTACAACAACTTCGGCAGTCCGGCGCTGGCGAACTGCACGTTCAGCGCGAACTCGGCCTTGTACGACGGCGCCGGGCTGGCCAACTGGAGTGGGAGTCCCACGCTGACGAACTGCAC
>PMMM01000009.1 GCA_003162245.1 Phycisphaerales bacterium | reverse complement strand
AGAAATAAACAGGATGCGTATAAAATCCTCAGCCCGCCGCCGGCGGGCGGATTTCCGAAGGTTGCCAAATCTCACACGGCGCGCTACCCCCCCGTTGGCAACCTGCGGCTGGCAGCCCGTGGAGCGGTTTCGGACGCGGCGGGCCGTTGGCAACCTTCGCGCCAAAGCGCCAGAACGCGGTTCTTCCCGGCCGCACCCACGGTTGGCAACCATCGACCCGGCGTGCGATGTTGGCAACCTCCGGGCCGCGGAGTGTGGCACGGCCATCTGCGTTTTGCCGTGTGCCTCGGTGTCTCTGGCGTGAGCGGTCCCGACTATGACGTCCCGCCCGGAGTCTGCGGCAGCTCGCCCAACCCTGCCTCGCGCCACATCGCGGCGAGCTTAGCTCGCGCGTCGGGCGGAGCTTGTCGGTACAAGACCATGAAGTTCGTCGCGGCTTGCTGCACATTGTCGGCATCGTTGCAGTTCGCAAAACCCGCGCAGCATTTCATCAGCCACTGCCCTGACTCTTCGAAGCGCTCTTGCAAGCTGGCCAGAATGCCGAGTTGGCCGTACGTCTTCGCGGCGCCGTGTTCGTCGCCAACCTTCTCGGTAATCGCCAGTGACCTGCGATACCATTGCTCCGCTGCGGCGAGCTCCCGCCGCTCCTGCGCAATCCTCCCCAGTTGGTGATACGTTTTCGCCGTAATGTACTCGTCACCCAGCTTCTCGGTGACTGTCAGCGACATGCGACACCACTGCTCAGCGGCGTCCAGGTCCCCGTGCTCCAGAGCGAGAGTACCGAGCTGCCCGTAGGTCATCGCGGCGCCGTGCTCGTCCCCCAGCTTTCCCCTGATCGCCAGCGATCTGCGGTACAACTCCTCGGAACGGGGGAAGTCCCGCCGCTCCTGCGCGATCCTTGCGAGCTCGTGATACGCGCTCGCTGTCCCTTGCGCGTCGCCCAGCTTCTCGAAGATGGCCAGGGCCTTCCGGTACCGTTTCTCGGCGGTGGCGAAACGCCGGTGCTCATGCGCGATCATCCCCAGGTTATGATACGTGCTCGCGGCGCTCTGCTCGTTGCCCCGCCTCTCCTTGATCGCCAGTGCCTTGCGGTACCACCGGTCGGCCGCTGCGAGGTTTCGCTCCGTCTGCGCGACAACGCCCAGTTGGTGGTAAGTACTCGCTGCGCCGTCCTCGATCCCCAGCTTCTCGCTGATCGCCGCCGCCTTGCGATACCACTCATTGGCTTCTTCAAAGCGGCGTGCTTCGGCTCTGCACCGACCGATCCCGAAGTAGGCGCGCGCCAGCACCGCCTCATCCGACTGGTCGACGCCAACCTGCTCGAGCGCCCGGAACGCCTGTTCCGCCTCGCCGAGGTGCCACAAATCAAGATGTAGGTAGCCGAGCGTCTCGAACCAAGTCGCACGTTCTTGTGGTGGCAACTCGGCCGCAAAGTCGCCGCCGAGATCGTCTGTCACGACAGTCTCTGCGTCGCGCAAACGGCTCGCTTCCACGAGCGCCTGCAGGAGCGGCCAAGCGTACTCGCGACGAACGATGGACTCCGCAAGCCCGCGTGCCCGGGCCTCGAGCAGTTGCTGACGCAGCGCATCGATGCGTTGCCGCGCAGAGAGCGGGCGCTCGCCCGACTCCCGGCCGGCGGCCGTCTGGTACCGTTCAACCGCCGCGTCGGCGCGGGAAGAGGCGAAGCGGTCGAGGCGCGCAGCACGGGCCGCCCGCAAGAGATTGAATTTGAGTGGGATCCAATCCCAGAGGGCGTCCGCGTGTCGCGCCAGGTCGTTGACGTGCGCCGGGGTCAGAATGAACGCGAGCTTGCCGACGAGGGGCCGCCAGCGCTCGCGCTGCGCACCGGCCCAGGTCCAGAACACCCGGGCCCGCTCTTCGTCAGCGCGCACTGTCTCGTCCATCAGAACGAGAAACACGGACCGTGCATCGGCATCGCCCTGCTGGTCAGTCAACCAGTCGATGGCGAGGCCGGGCTGCATGTCGGCGCCCACGCGAAAGACGCGTAGACGGCAGTCCGGACACAGGCGCTCCAGCCCCCGAAGGACTTGTTCTGCCTGGTGTCCGGACTCCACCTCGATGAGAGCAAGCGGGGCTCCGCCGGCCTGAACGAAACCGCGCAGACGCTCCCACTCGATGTCCGACTCGTCAAACGGTGCTACGCCATCGGGGTCGAAAGCCATGGTGACTCGCCGAGAGAATCGAGCAGCTCAACGACTAGCGGATGGAGCGCAAACCACCCTTCGCCATTGTACTCCATGATAGCGCGGGCCTTGAGCAGCACCATGGTGGCGGGCTCGCTGGGCAGGACGCGAACGGGCCCCGCCCTCAGCTCGCCCAGCTTCTTGTAGAGGTCTGCGATCGTGAGCTTCCAGTCTTTGGGCAGATCGATGACCGTTATCGCGCGGGCGTACTCGTTCTTGCGCCGGTTCAGACCGTAGCGCACGTTGCCCCGCGCGACCACCGCCGACTGTTTCTTTTGGGCTGCCAGGCTCTCCGCCGCCCCCGACGCCACCACGAGAACTTCGAACACGTCGCGCAGCACGCCGCCGCTCTTCTCGATCAACAACTCCAGCGCATCCGGCTGGATCAGTTCAGGTGCAACGCGCCGCTCCACGATCTCGCGAATCGTCTTGCGCCCCTCCGGACACGGCAAGTTATCGGGACCGGTGACCTTGAGCATCGGCAGCTCGACGATGCCGAAGTGCCGCTCGAACGCCGCGCGATCCGGCGAGTGGAGAAGGAAGATCGGCACCGTGCAGATCATGTTGCAAGCCAGCTCAGCCAGCACCGCCGGCTGTTCGAGGAAGATTCGGCGGGCGTCGGACAGGTTCACCTTGTCCAGGTCTTCAATCACGATCAGCAGCCGGCGCTGGGCCGCGTGGAGGGCCTGCTTGACGGCCTTGATGAGCAGATTGCAGCGTTCAGCCAGCTCGCTCAAACGGTGCGGCTTCTCGTGTGTCATGCGGTGGACGCGCTGGTCGGCCCGCCGGATGAACGCCTTGAGCTTCACAAACAGGCCGAGCGTCCTGCCCAGCAGGCTGGCGGACGTGTCCACGCCGCCCTCTGCGGAGCCCCCGGCCTCCACCTTCTCCTCCGTTATTTGGAGCTCGGTGGCGAACCACTCGTTGATCGAGCGCAGTGTCTCCTCGTTGCCGCGAAACTGGTCGGCGAGCCCGGCGTTCTTACACGCGTCGAGCAGACGCTCCATCATGACGAGGAGCAGGTCCTCGACCGGAACGTGGAACAGGTTGCATTCCTGCACGACGGAGAAGCTGACCGTGAAGAAGGTGTTCTGCACCTCGTCGGCCAGCTTGACGAGCTCGGTGGATTTGCCGCAGCCGCCGTGCCCGGATAACAGGACTTTGGTGTTCGCGTCGGGGCTCGCCTCCAGTCGCTTGCGGATCTCGTCGCGCCGGCTCATGACCGGGTCTCGGGCCGCCGCCGTGTTGACGAAGAAGCCCTCGAGCTCGTCCCGTTCCAGCGGGCGCGGATCGCAGGACAGGAGCATCTCCGCGAGAGAGTGAGCTTTCTTCATGGCGCTGGTCCTCGGTCGAGTGATGCGGTCCGTCGCGCACGATCACAGCACGGCATCCACCGACCATGCTAGTCGTGGCCCAACCGACGGGCAACTGGCAGGCCCGCTCGCCACTCCCAGGTCGGGAGGCAGCACGCGCCCCGCCCCCCTACCGCCCTTTCGCGAAGAACTCCTTGATGCTGTCGTAGATGTCGTCCTTCGTGTTCACCCGCGTCGTCACGACGCTCGGCACGGCCCCCAGATGCTCCCGCAGCACGCTGATGAAATGCCCGCTGCCATACGCGCTGGCCACCTGGCAGTACCCGAACTGGTTCGAGCGCGGCAGGAGCTGGTCCTTCAGGACCTGGCAGCACTCGCGCGAGTCCGCCTCCGACGAGTTGTCCCCGTCCGAGAAGTGGAACAGGTAGATGTTCCACTCGTCGCTCGCATAGTGCTTGTCGAGCAAGTCCTTGCAGCACCGGAACGCACTGGAGATCTTCGTCCCGCCGTCCTCGCGCAGATGGAAGAACAGCTCGCGATCGACCTCCTTCGCGTTCACGTCGTGCACGATGTACCGGCTCTCGATCCCTTCGTAGTTCCGCCGCAGCCACGCGTCGATCCAGAACGCCTCCAGCCGCACCAGCTCCTTCTGCTCGTGCCCCATCGACCCGGACACGTCCATCATGTAGACGATGACCGCGTTCGACTGCGGCTTGCGCACCGGCTTCCAACTGCGGTAGACCTTGTCCGAACGCTCGAAGATGATCTTCGGGTTGTTCGGGTCGTACACGCCCGACACGATCAGCCGCCGCAACGCCCGGCGAAACGTCCGCCTGAAATGGCGCAGCGATTCGGGCCCGCTCTGCCGGATGCTGCTGTAGCGGTCCTTGACGGCGGTGATGTTGTGCTTGCCCTTCGGCAGGATGCGGGGCAGTTGCAGTTCTTCGCCCAGGATGTCCGCCAGCTCGTCGAGCGTGACGTCCACCTCCAGGATATGGCGGCCGGGCTCCGTCCCGCCGGGGCCGATCCCCTCGCCCTGGCCGTCGACGGTCTGCCCGGCCTCGCCGGCGCCCTGTCCGACGCCCTGGTCGTTGTTCTCGCCGTACCGGAAGCTGGGCAGGTCGATGCCCGGGACCGGGATGCTGACGAGGTGCTTGCCCTCCTTACCGATCAGCTCGCCGCGCGACAGAAACTTGCGCAAGTCCTTCCGGATCCGGCCCTTCACGATCTGCCGGAAGCGCTGGTGGTCTTTCTCGATTCTGAGCGTGCTCATACTATTCGATTCTATCGACCAGATTGCCGGAACGTCGATACCGCCACGCAAGTATGTGGGCGCTGCGGCCGAGTATGCCGGCCCGGCGCGGTCGGCGCTCGAGCACCGGGCGGACGTCGCGCAGGGGGAGGCAGTTGCACGGGCGAGGTGTGCCGGGCCCTTCGCCTGCTGCCCTTCTCGCCGCAGGCACGGCGCATCGGGCAGGTCGACGCGTAGGCGGACCGCAATCCTGACGCGCTCACTCGCGCGGGCGCGGGGTGGCAACATCGTGCCACGCAGGCGCAGCCGCGACGAGCTTGTTTACCGCGCCCACGCTCGGTATGATGGGACGCATCACACATTTGGATTGGAAGGTCTGATGACAAGCAGCGCATCCCCCCCGAATCTTCGCGGCGCGGCCGGCGTCGTTCCGGCCAACTCGTCCGCCCAGACGGTCCTCGCGAATCTGCCGCACTTTGCGGAGTGGGGCGGAGGGGCGTGGCACGGGTTCCTGAAGGATGCTCTGGAGCACTTCATCGGTTCCGACCTGAGCGGACAGCGTGTCCTCGACATCGGGGCGCGCTACGGCCGGACCGCGTCGATGTTCGCTCTGCTCGGCGCGCACGTAACGGCGGTGGACACGGACCCCGCGTGTATCGTCAGGGCCCGGGCCGAGACGGCACGCTGGGGCGTGGCGGAGCGGGTGGAGCTGCTCCAAAGCACTGGCGAGCTCGACATTGTCCCGGACGACTCGTTCGACCTCGTGTTCACGAAGAGCGTCCTGATCATCGTGCCAAGGCTGGAGCACTTTCTCGAGCAGGTGCGGGCGAAGCTGCGGGCCAACGGGAAGATCGTGTTCATCGAAAACGCGCGCGGCCTGCTTCCGTTCCATCTGCTGCGGCTGCTCAAGCGCGAAACCCGGGCGCGCTGGTCGCGGACGCGGTACTTTGCCCGCCCCGAGTTCGCTGCCCTGCGGCGTATCTTCCGCGATGTGGAGATCCGAACGTCGTTCTACCCACCCGTCGCTCTCGTGACCGGCTACAAGCCGTAGGCGCTGCGCGCCGCTTGCAGCACCCGCGAAATCAACCTTCCTGCTTGGCATCGCCGCGGGCGAAGATGCTCGCTACATAGTTTAGTACGTCCGTCGCGCTCGCCTCGTTGTACCCGAAGAACTTGATCAGCCGCTGCTTGACGACGTCGATCTTGGCCTGCGTCTCGTCGTCGATCACGCCCGATACCACGTTCTTCAGCTTGATCGTGTCGCGCGAGTCCTCGAACAGCTTCAGCTCGAGCGCCTTGTGCAGCCGGGCGTTCGTGTTGTACTCGAACTTCTTCCCGTCCAGCGCCAGCGCGCCGATGTAGTTCATGATCTCCTGCCGGAAATCGTCCTTCCGGCTGTCCGGGATGTCGATCTTCTCCTCGATCGACCGCATCAGGCGCTCGTCCGGCTCTTCGTCGCGCCCGGTGTACTTGTTGCGGACCTTCTCGTGCTGCGTGTAGGCCCGCACGTTCTCGATGTAGTTCGTGCACAGCCGCCGGATCGCGTCCTCGTCGGCCGAGATCGCGCGCTGCACTTCGCCCTTCAGCGTGTCCTCGTACTCCTCGCGCACGATGGTCAGCAGCTCCTTGTAGCGCTTCTTTTGCTCCTCGTCGGTAATCAGCGAGTGGTGGCTCAGACCCGTCTCCAGCTCGTTCATCACCATGAACGGGTTGATGCAGCGGTCGGCCTGGGCCTGCTCGCCGACCAGGCAGTTCGAGACCTTGTCCTGGATGTAGCGCGGGCTGATGCCGACCATCCCCTCCCGCGGATGCTCCTCGCGCAGCTCCTTGACCGAGTCCTCGGTGAACCCCGGGATCGCCTTGCCGTCGTACAGCTTTAGCTTCTGCAAGAGCGTCAGCCCGGCCTTCTTCGGCTCCTCCAGCCGCGTCAGCACCGCCCACATCGCCGCCACCTCGATCGTGTGCGGCGCGATGTGAATCCCGCGCACCCGCTCCTTGCTGAAGTCCTTCTCGTAGATCTTGATCTCGTCCGTCAGCCGGATGTTGTACGGGATGTCGATCTTGATCGTGCGGTCGCGGAACGCCTCCATCAGCTCGTTGCTCTGCAGCTTCTTGTACTCCGGCTCGTTCGTGTGCCCGAGGATCACCTCGTCGATATCCGTCTGCGCGAACTTCTTCGGCTTGAT
>PMMM01000228.1 GCA_003162245.1 Phycisphaerales bacterium | reverse complement strand
ACACATTCTGATTACGGACCCGCACCGCGCCCACCACGTAGCGGCCCGCGCCCTCGCGCGGCCGCCATCCGCACCGCGCTTGTCGCCGGAATAGCGGGTTCTAGCCGCCCTTCGCGCCCCCTCTGCGCGCCCACGAGGAATAGTCACACCCGGCAAGAGTGCTACGACTCTTGCGCGGCCCCCACCGGGGGCGGCGGGGAAGGCGGAGCGGCACCGGCTAGGCGCTTGGCCGCCGCGCGGGTACAAGAGTGATCGGGTCGGGCGATCAACCCGGCCCGGAAGTCCTTGAGCGAGGCACGCTGATGATCCGTCACAGTACGAACGTCTGGCTGGCTGTATTGGCGGCGGGGATTGGCGCGGTCGCCGCGGCGCAGCAGACCGAACCCGCCAAGCCGCGCCTGGAGTTGAGCGCACAGGAGTGGAACTTCGGCGAAGTCTGGCAAGGCCTGCCGGTCAAGCACGAAGTCAAGGTGACCAACGCCGGCACGGCCCCGCTCACGATCACCGTGACCAGCTCGTGCGGCTGCACGGTGCCGACGCCGCCGAAGAGCCCGCTGGACCCCGGCGAGTCCGGCACGATGACGATCAGCTACGACGCGGCCCACCGCCGCGGTCCCGCGAACCAGACGTTAACCATCGCGACGAACGATCCGGAGCGCGCCACGGTGTCCTTCGTCGTGCGTGGCGAGGTGAAGCCGACGTACGACGTCACGCCGGTGGACGTCCTCAACTTTGCGCGGCTGTATCAGGACTCGCAGGAAAGCCGCGCGCTCCAGATCATCAACCGGTACAGCGGGAAGATGTCGCTGCAGCTGAAAGAGGGGCTGGAGACGCCCGGGTTTTCGGTGGAGCTGAAGGAGCTGGAGCCGGGCAGGCGCTACGAGCTGTCCGCGCGGACGCGGCCACCGCTGGCCGCGGGCGTCGTGCGGCGCGACGTGCTCCTCGAGACCGGGCTGGAGGTGATGCCCGAGATTCGCGTACTCATCGCCGCCACCGTCGAGGCTCCGATCACCGTACTCCCCGACAAGCTGGTCTGGCCGCGGAACCTGGTGAGCCCAATCGACAAAGTACTGCGCGTGTCGTACGCCCCGGGGCATCCGGTGAGAGTGGTGGAGGCCCACGCCAGCGACCCGGCGATTACCGTCACCATTCACGACGTTCCGCCCACGCCCCGGACCGCACAGCCCGGCGGCGAGAAGCCCCAGACCCAACCGGCACCCGACGAGCCCATGCAGGAAATCGTGGTCCGCTTGCCGGCGACGACGCCAGCCCCGGGCGCCGATCTGGCCGCCATCGAGCTGCGCACCGACTCGAAGGACCCCGCGTACGAGAAGATCACGATCGCCGTACACATCGTGGGACCGGCGGAGGGTACGGCAGCGCCGCACGCGGCGCCGACGACTCAGCCCACGCCGACGTCCGCACCCGCGCCGACAACTCCCTGACACGGACATCCGGAGCGCCCCCCGCAGCGACGACGACGGATACACGCGGCGCCGGCGGCGGTCAGGTCGTACCTTATCGGCCGAGACGAGCCCGCCGCGCACAAACTTCGTATTTCTGTAAGTGAGTGCCAGCTAAAGCGTTATGCGTTCGGCCGGCTGCACGGCGCCGCGGTGTGCAGAACTTTGCGCGTTTTCGCTTGCAGCGTACCCCAAGTTTGGGTATACTTCACTCGGCTCCCCTTAGTGCCGCATCCGGCGTGACTATGTGGCTCCCTCCTGCCGGAGTGGCGGTTTCGTCTATTAGAACCGTAATGGCTGCGCAGATAGTGCGCACCGTTCGGCGTCCGACGTGCGGCACGTTTCTTGAGTGCCGCCGGTGGATGTGCAGGTTCAGGCACAGGAGTTGGGAAAGACGATGCTTCCGGGTGAGCCACAAATCGCGACGTGCAATCGGGTGAGAGTCGAGGGACAGGCCAAGATGCCGGGGCCGGAGGTCTTGCAGGGGCTGACACCCGCGGACCTGAGGCTGCTGAGACGCACTCTAGCCGACCCCGCGGAGTATATTCCGAACGCCTGGCTTGATTCGGCGGACGCTGAGCGTGTGCTGATGCAGCCGGTGCAGCCCGCGGGAATGCCGGCCGGCCCGTGGCCGCTGAGCGGCGATGACAGCGGCCTCCACCGCCTGGGGGCGGAGGACGAGGTTGCCGCCACGCCGCCAGATCGCGAGCAACGGCTGTTTCTGCGGCTGAACTACGCGCGTCGGCGGGTGGCCGAGATTCTAGCCCGCTGCTCGGGCCGGCGTCTGGCGGGGCCGGTCGTGGAGGAGTTGCTGCGCTGGCAGCGCGCGGTGCAGGAGACGCGTGGGCAGATCGTCCGCGAGAACATGCCGCTCGTGCTCGCGATGGCCAAGCGCACGCGGATCAACAACGTGGACCCTTCGGACATGATCAGCGAGGGGAACCTGGCCCTGCTGCGCGCGGCGAACAAGTTCGACTGCGCACGGGGCTACCGCTTCAGCACCTACGCGTGCCGGGCCATCCTGAAGAGCTTCTCGCGCGTCGCGACGCGGACAGCCCGCTACCGCGGGCATTTCCCGACCGAATTCGATCCGTCCCTGGAGAAGAGCAACTACGTGGAGCGGCGCCGCATGTCCGTGCAGGATGACTGCGTGGACGAGCTGCGTTCGCTATTGGACGACAACATCGGACACCTCAGCGTGGTTGAGCGGCAGGTCATTCGCGCACGCTTTGCGCTCGACGAGCCGCAACACAACGGCGATGGCAAGGGCAAGACCCTCGAGCAGGTCGGCGAGCTGATCGGCGTCACGAAGGAACGGGTGCGCCAGATCCAGAATAAGGCGCTCGAGAAGCTACGCACGCTGCTCGACCACACCGTTCTGGCCTGATTGTCGGGCGCGCGCACGCGACGATTCGGCCCCGGGCGGAAGTTCCAGTCCGCGCGTTTTCTTTCTGCACACGTCCCGTCTGCGGCCGCGGCAAGCGGTTTTCCGTGGACCCAACCTGGTCATCGGCCCCTTCTGGATTTGACCGGCGACAGTTGCGGGCCTACCATTAGTTAGAATGGCGGCTGTCCAGGCCGCCGCGCCAGACACCCGTGGTCGGATGCGCGCAGGAGTGCTGGGCGTGCGCGCGGGGGGGTGTTGAGAACAACCGACTTTGGCGTTGTGCTTGGCTGGAGCCGCGCTCACGTGATAGACAGCCTCTCGGTTGACCAGGTTCTCCACGCCGGTGTTCCGCGCGTCGCCGTCGACCGCGCGCTTCTGGAACGCCTCCTGCGAGACCAGCCGCCGCCGGAGATAGTGCTTCCGCTGCTGTCCAGTCCGGCGGTCGAGGCCGCGCGGGCCGCGTTACTCTACTTGGGCGCCGTCGGCACCATGCGTGAGTCCCCGGTGCTCGCACTGTACCTTCAGCACGCCGACGCGGGCCTCGCCGCGCTGGCCGAATACAGCTTGTGGAACATCTGGATGCAGGCCGGGACCGCCCGGGCTAACCGGCATCTGGCCGAAGCGATTGGCGACATCAAACGCGGGCAGTACATGCGTGCGGCGACCCGGTTGACCGAGTTGGTCGGGCAGGAACCGTCGTTCGCCGAAGCCCATTTCCAGCGCGGGCTCGCCCTGGCTTCCCTGGAACGGTTCGACGAGGCGGCCAGCGCATACCGCGAAGCCCTGCGGCTCAACCCGTACCACTTTGCCGCGGCCGCCGCCCTAGGCCACGCCAACGTCGAGGAAGGGCAACTGGGCGCAGCGCTGCACCGCTATCGGCAGGCGCTGCGGGTTCACCCACGCCTGCCGGCGCTGCCGGGTGCCGTGCTGGCCCTGGAAGCCGTGGTCGAGCCGTGGAAGAAAGTCGCATCGTAGGGCCCGGTGCCAGGGGTGATCGCGGTGCGCAGCGTGCTACTCTTCGGCGGGTCGTTCGATCCGATTCACCACGGCCACCTGATTATCGGCCGACGCGCCGCCGAACACCTCGGTGTCGAGCGCGTCGTCCTGATCCCGAGCGCGAGTCCGCCCCACAAGCAGTCACTCAACCTGTCGCCCGCGGCAGACCGTCTCGCCATGTGCCGGCTCGCGGTCGGCGATGATCCGCAGTTCGAAGTCAGCGACTGGGAGGTCGGCCAGCCCGGCCCCAACTACACGCTGCTCTCGGTGCAGCACTTCCGGCAGACGTGCGGCGACGCGACCGCGCTGCATTGGCTCATCGGGATGGACAGCCTCGCGGAGCTTGGCACGTGGTACCACGCCGCCGAGCTGGTGGATGCGTGCACGATCGTGACGGCCGCCCGGCCGGGGTTCGAGCCGCCCTCTGCGGCGTTTCTCGGGCGCTGGTTTTCCCCCGCACAGATCGAGAAGCTCCATCGGCACGTCCTGGACGGGCCGCGAATCGACATCTCCGCGCGGGACATCCGCGCTCGCGTGCGCGCCGGCCGGAGCATTCGCCATCTCGTGCCGGAGACTGTCCGGCAGTACGTGCTTGACCACGGCCTCTACCGCGGCGAGTAGCGCAGGCTGTCCAGCCGTCAGACGATCTTCCAGCCGGCGCGGTACTCCTTGGTGACGTACTGATCCGCGTCGGGGACGTTCTTGAAACGCATGTTCGCGCCGTCCCACTCCAGCCGTCGCCCCATGCGCAGGGCGATGTTGCCGAGCAGGATCGACTCGGTCATCGGCGCCGCGTACGCGAACCGCGACTTCGGATAGTCGAGCGGCTTCTGCCCCGACACCGCGAGCAACCACTCCACGTAATGCCCCGGCGAACGCTCGAGCAGCGGCTTCGGCTTGCCGATCGCCTTCATCTTCGACTCAGGGACGATGCGCACGCTGTCGCCGTAGGCCCCTTGCACCAGGATCGTCGCCTTGGTGCCGATGAAGAGGTTCCCCAAGGGGGCGATAGTGCGGCCAAGCTCGAGCTCCGGCGGCAGCGTGGGCAGCAGGCCGCCGTCATACCAGTATCCGGTCCACGCCGGCCGGCCCTGATGCGCGGGGAACTCCCACTTGACCATCGCAGCGTTCGGAAAGCTCTCGCCGTTCATCGGCGTCATCGCGACCGGCTCGACCGCTGTCGGATAGGTGGGCTCCATCGCCCAGAACATGCCGTCCATGGTGTGGCACGCCATGTCGCCCAGCGCGCCGGCCCCGAAGTCCCACCAGCCGCGCCAGACGAACGGATGGTAGACCTTGTCCTTAAACGGCCGCTCGGGGGCCGGGCCGAGCCAGACGTCCCAGTTCAGGTTGGCCGGAACTTCGTCCTCGCCCTCCGGCCGCTCCATGCCTTGGGCCCAGTATTTCACCGGGCGATCCGTCCACGAGTGCACTTCCTTGACCTGACCGAGCGCGCCGCTGTGGATCCACTCGTAAATCAGCCGCCAGCCCTCGTTCGCGTGCCCCTGGTTGCCCATCTGCGTGGCAACCTTGTACCGCTTGGCCGCGGCCGCGAGCTGCCGCGCCTCCCACACCGTGTGCGTCAGCGGCTTCTGGGTGTAGACGTGCTTGCCAAGCTGCATCGCGATCATCGTGGCGGGGAAGTGATGATGGTCCGGCACGCCGATCATGACCGCGTCGAAGTTCTTGTGCTCCTTGTCGAGCATCTCGCGATAGTCCTGATACGCCTTCGCATCCGGGAACGCCTCGGCCGCCTTCTTGTAGCGCTCGGTGTCGACGTCGCAGTAGCACGGACACTTCACGCCGTGCTTGGTCAGCTCCTCGATGTGCGTACCGCCCATCCCGCCCGTGCCGATGAACGCGAGCCGCACATCGGGAAACTGCGGCGCAGCCACTTCCTCCGCCTTCTCCTCGGTCTCGCCCTCCGTCTCGGTCAGCGGCGGCGGGGGCTGCGCGCCGGCTTTGCGGCGCTCCGCTGACTGCGTGCAGCCGAACTGCGACGCCGCCGCCAGCGAAAAGCCCGTCGTCAGGGCGGTTTTCATGAAGCTGCGGCGGCTGGTGGTCTGGGCATTGGCGATGAGCTCACGGAGGGGATCGTTCATGACTGTCGACTCACTTTCGGAGGTAACGCGGTGCCTGTGCGCGGCACACAGCCAGCACGAGGCGGCATTCTCGCCGGTCGCGGGGCGTTCTGCAACGTGCTCAGCTACGATGGAGCCCGCCGTGCGATGATCGGCGGTACGGTGAACCTCGGCGTAACGGCGCGCCGCCCCAATCGCAGAATATGGTCACCTTCAAACGAGTTGATCTCCGCAACCGCACCGTGCTAAACTAGACGCCGCCAGGGAGGTGTGACGGTGCGAGCGCGGTCGCGTCGCCAATGAGCTTATTGCCTCCCTCAACTTGTTCTCCGAGCAAGTGAGCGAAGCGTGAACAAACACGGCTTCAGGGGTGGAGC
Organism: Phycisphaerales bacterium; assembly: GCA_003162245.1. Taxonomy (GTDB): domain Bacteria; phylum Planctomycetota; class Phycisphaerae; order UBA1845; family Fen-1342; genus Fen-1342. The sequence goes on along the minus strand of PMMM01000228.1, from coordinate 7,268 downwards.
GTACATAGCCATTCCGTGCATCGCCGCATTCCTCGCGGCGCCGGCGCCGGCCAAGGACAGCGCGCCGCGGCCGGAACCGACCGACGAAGAGCGCGCGGCACGCCTGGAGGCCGCGCTGGCCGCGCAGCAGAAGCAGATTGAGCGGCTGGAGCAGCAGGTCGTGGCCGTGTCCGAGCCGGACGTCAATGCGGCTCGCGGCGAGGAAATGAAGAAGCAGATCCGCGCCGTGCTCAGCGAGCAGGAGTTTCGCGAGAGCCTGATGGCCTCGACGGTCCAGGCCGGCTACGACGGCGGTTTCTTCATCCGGAGCAGCGACGACAAGTTCAAGATGGTCTTCAACGGCTTGCTGCAGTTTCGTTGGACGTACTACCACACGCGCCGGGACAACCGGTATCTCGCCCCCGGCCGCTGGGCCGCGAGCCGCGATCGCTCCGGTTTCGACCTGCAGCGGGCGCGGTTCCGGATCAGCGGCAGCGTCTACAGCCCCGACTTGACGTACGTCTTCGAGCTCGAGCAGGACGCGCCCGACGGGTACAACAGCGTGTTGAGCGAGGCCTGGGTCAACTACCGCTTCGTGGACGAGCTGCAATTCAAGGCCGGCTACTTCCGCCCCGCCTCGACGCGCATGCAGTTCATGGATAACGGCAACATGCAGTTCGTCGATCGCGGCCTGGCCGACGCGGTCTTCGGGTTCGGCTACGGGCTGGGCGTGCGGGTATGGGGCCAAGCCTTCAACAAGCGGCTGGAGTACTACCTCGACGTGCTGAACTCGGTCGCCGACGGCGAAAACGTCGCCCTGGGCCGGACGATCACCACGGACGAGGATCGCGAGCTGGACAACAACCCCGCGATCGTGTTCCGAACCGTGTGGCACGCCCTGGGCCCCGACCCGACGGGCGACTTCGCCGCCGACGCGGACCTGCCGCGGCACGAGTCGCCGGCCCTCGACTTCGGCTTCCACTACGCGTTCAACGAGGACAACGGCGACGTCCAGACGACGCGAATCCCGTTCCCGCGGCGCACGCTGTTCCAGAAGGGCGGCTTCGGCCTGACCAACTCGAACGGGCTCCAGATCAACCAGTTCGGCGTGGACGCGGCCTTCAAGTACAAGGGCTTCTCGGTCACCGGCGAGTACATCATGCGGCTACTCGACGTGCGCGAAAGCGACGACCCGGTGTACACGCAGCTCTGGCGCTTCACCGGCGACGGCTCGACCACAGCGCAGCACGGCGCGTACGTGCAAGCCGGGTATTTCCTGCCGATCCCGGGGCTGGAGAACAAGCTGGAGGCGGTGGCCCGCGTGGGCGGGATTTCGACGCTGTCCGGCCGGCAGGAGGGGACGTGGGAGTACGCCAGCGGGATGAATTACTACATCCAAGGCAACAAGGTCAAGGTCCAGGCCGACGTGACGAAGGTCTCGGAGGCCCCGATCTCGGCCCCGTACTCGAGCCTAGCGAACGTCAACGACGATGCCCTGGTGTTCCGAATGCAGTTGCAGGTTGCGTTCTGATCCCCTCATACCGAGGAAAGGTGACTTATGCTCGCGCAGTGCATGGGACTTCTGGCGGAGATGCCCAAGTGGGACACGGGGAACACCGGCTTCATGCTGCTGGCCACCAGCCTGGTCATGCTGATGACCCCGGGCCTGGCGTTCTTCTACGGCGGTCTGGTCGGCCGCAAGAACGTGCTGGCCATCATGATGCAGAGCTTCGTCTCGATGGGCTGGACCAGCGTCGTCTGGTGGGTGTGCGGCTACTCGCTCTGCTTCTCCGGCGATGTGCACGGCATCATCGGCAACCTGGACAACGCGTTTCTCCGCGGCCTGGATTTGTGGTCGCCCACGCCCAGCAACCCGAGCATTCCGCTGCTCGTGTTCATCGCCTATCAGATGATGTTCGCGATCATCACGCCGGCGCTGATCACGGGCGCGTTCGCGAACCGCGTGCGGTTCGCGCCGTACATGATCTTCCTCACGCTCTGGCTGCTGTTCGTGTACTTCCCGTTCGTGCACATGATCTGGACGCCGAACGGCCTGCTGTCGCACTGGGGCGTGCGCGACTTCGCCGGCGGCATCGTGGTGCATAACATCGCCGGCTTCGCGGCTCTGGCCTCGGTCTTTTTCGTCGGCCGCCGCCGGACCGCCGACCCCGGGCTGCACAGCGTGCCGCTGGTCGCGCTCGGCACCGGCCTGCTGTGGTTCGGCTGGTACGGCTTCAACGCCGGCAGCGAGTTCGCCGTGGACCAGGTGACCGCGCAGTCGTTCCTGAACACGGACACGGCGGCGTCGTTCGCGGCGATCACGTGGCTGTTCCTGGCCTGGTTCCTGGAGAAGAAACCGAAGTTCGTGGGACTGCTGACCGGCTCGGTCGCGGGCCTGGCCACGATCACGCCGGCGGCCGGCTACGTCGACATCACCGGAGCCGTGATGATCGGCATCGCGGCCGGCGGCGTGTGCTACTTCGCCGTGGCGCTGAAGAACAAGCTGCACTGGGACGATGCGCTGGACGTGTGGGGCGTGCACGGAGTCGGCGGACTGCTCGGCATCGTCTGCCTGGGCCTGCTCGGGCAGAAGTACATTAACGCGTCCGGCTTCAACGGGCTGTTCTACGGCGACACGACCGGCTTCTTCGTCAAGCAGCTCGTGGCGATCCTGTTCAGCTCAGTGTACGCATTCGTGTTCACGTACCTGATGCTGGTGGTCATCAACTGGGTTTCGCGGGTGCATGTCGCGCCGGGCGACGAGGAAGCCGGGCTCGACTCAACACTGCACGGTGAAGTGGCGTACGTATAGCGGCCGCAGCCGCGCCGATCGGCATAAGCCACGGCTACGGCGGTCCACGCAAACAGGCGAATAGCGCGATTGTGTCGGCGCGGCACGGCTTGCTCAGCAGGCTCGTCGTCCATTGCGCCTGCGGGCACGCTGTGCCGCGCCATCCTGATTACGTCCGATCCACCCAACGGACTCGGCGGGCGCCCCGCCGTCATCGACCCCGCGCATTCGATTTCTCGCCGAGTCCGCGCATCTTACAATGCCGTCATGGCGTCCGCCGAACCCAAGCGCTGCCTCGGCTGCGGTTACATCCTCGACTACCTCCCCGAGCCGCGGTGTCCGGAGTGCGGGCGGGGGTTTGATCGGAACGACGCAAGCACCTACGCGTCGGGTTATCGACGGCCCGGGGGGCTGCACCTCCTGCTCGCGCTAGTGTCGCCGCCCGCTGCCGTTGGCTTGATCGTGCTCTGCCAGGACGTGTACCTCGTACTCGTGTTCGCGTTTCTTGCTGCGGCGGTTGAGCTGTACGTGGGGATTCGCAGTCTATACGAGTTGGCCTGGCCGGCTTGGGTGCAGCCGCGGCGCACCGCTTGGCTGCTCGCTCTGGCGATGAGCATCTTCCTCTGTCTCACGTCCTGCGGATTCGGGGTTGCATTTCTCTACGGACTGGGCGCTTAACCCGCCTTTGCCTGGCAGTAAGATCTGCTCGTGCCCTCACCCGAACCAAAGCGCTGCCTCACATGCGGCTACATCCTCGACCACCTCCCCGAGCCGCGGTGTCCGGAGTGCGGGCGCGGGTTCGATCCGAACGCCGCACGTACCTACCGGGTCGGCCCCGTCAAAGGACCGCTTCGCGCGCTGCTTGCGCTCCTCGCGGCCGTGCTCTCTATCGAGCTGACGGTCGGGCGCCTCGTCGTCATCCATCCGGCTCGCGAAGCGGACTGGATCGCAGTCGCGCTGGCGTTCGGTGCGGCGGCGCTCGCGTTCAGCAGCTTCCGTGTGCGTGCACGTCGCCAGCTCCGACCTGGCCGCGGAACGTCGCTCCTGGACTCTGTCGCAAGTGTGGCCGCGCTCGCCTTGGCCGCCCTGTCACTCGTGGGCCAGGTGCTCCTATAGGCCGTGCTCAAGGCCTGTTGGCGAGTGCGATCGCGTGCCCGGGACGTGGCTTCGAGTTTTCTCCGCACCCATAGAAGACAGTCACACCCAATCCGCGCCTGCCTCCCGAAACCCCTCGTGCGCTTCGGTCCGTCGTGTGAACACGCATGACGCGAAGCGATCATATTCAATAACTTTCAAAATCTTTCGTAACTATGCTATTCTACAATAACCTGTGATGGAGGCACCGGCCATGGCGGATTCGAGCTTCGATGTCGTCACCGGCGCGTTCGGCTACATCGGCCGGTACATCGCGCGCTGTCTGCTCGACGCCGGGCGCTCGGCCAAGACGCTGACGCGAAACCCGTGCCGCCCCAACCCCTTCGGCGAACGCGTCGCGGCTCTCCCCTACCGCTTCGACCGGCCCGACGAGCTGACCGCCAGCCTGCGCGGCGCCGACACGCTATACAACACCTACTGGGTCCGCTTCGAGCACGCCGGCGCGCGGTTCGACCGGGCCATCGCGAACACGATCACCCTGCTCCGTGCCGCCGAGGCCGCCGGCGTCCGCCGCCTCGTGCACATCAGCGTCACGAACCCGTCGCTGGCCTCGCCGCTCCCCTACTACCGCGGCAAAGCCGTCCTGGAGGAGTTCATCGCCCGGACGCGGCTCTCCCACGCCATCCTGCGCCCCGCCGTCGTGTTCGGCCCGGAGGACATCCTCGTCAACAACATCGCGTGGCTGCTGCGGAAGCTGCCCGTGTTCGTCATCCCGGGCCGCGGCGACTACCGGCTGCAACCGGTCTTCGTCGAGGACCTCGCGCGTCTCGCCGTCGACGCCGGCCGCCGCGGCGACAACGTCGTGCTGGACACCGTCGGCCCCGAGACCTTCACGTTCGACGAGCTGGTGCGCCTCCTCGCGAAGGCCGTCGGCAGCCGCGCCCGGATCATCCACGCCCCCCCTGCCGTGCCGCTCTTGATCGCGCGTTTCCTGGGGCCGCTCGTCGGCGACGTGCTCCTCACGCGCGACGAACTGGCCGGATTGATGACGAACCTGCTGGTCTCCCAGCCAAACGGTGCGTCGAGGACGCACCCTACGCACTCGCAGCACGCGCCGACCTGCCCGACGGCCTTCAGCGCCTGGCTGGCTACCCATGCCGGCCGCTTGGGCCGCGCCTACGCCTCCGAACTCGCCCGGCATTACCGCCACGGTCAGCGCGGGCACTAATCGGCGGCCCGCCTCCGTGTAGAATCGCATCCTGGAGTCGTTGGAACCCAAGCGTTGCCTCGGCTGCGGCTACATCCTTGACCACCTCCCCGAGCCCCGCTGCCCGGAGTGCGGGCGGGGGTTTGATCCGCAAGATGCGCGCACATACGCCACGCACACCGAGCCCGGCTGGGTTCATCTCGGGTTCGCGATCGCCGGCGTCTTTGGTTTGCTCAGTCCGCTGTTCGGCGTGGTCATCAGCCGGGTCTTTCCGCCCGCGCAGCCATTTGCCTTGATCATCTGCGCGATAGCAGCAATGGGAGGCCTGATGATCGAAATCGCGATGTTCGGCGGCAGCCTCGCTGAGCTGCGCCGTCCGCTGGTCGAGCAGGGCCGGCACGTTCTCGTCGCCGCAGCGATCATCAGCGGGGTTGCCCTGCTGGCCTGCTGTGCGTATGTCGGCATCCTGCTCCTCAGGTGGTAGGGTGGGCATCGCCCACCGCTCATCGTATGATCTCGCAGGAAGCTGGGCGGGTAATGCCCACCCTGCCATCGGCGCAAGGCAAGCGGTGCGTCGAGGACACACCCTACGCGCTGGTTCGAAAGGAGTTGACCTTGGCGAAAACAGCTTCTCCTCGACGCAAACCCGCCGGGCGCGACCGCGCCGCCGCCGGCGAACGCATCGTCAAGCTCGCCCGCCAGATCGTCGGCGTCGTGCACGAACGCGAGGACCCCTTCGTCGACATCCCCGCCCGCACGCTCTCCAACGTCCAGTTCAACGAGAAGAAGGGCATCATCGAGCTGCTCGACGGCAAGCAACGCCGGTCGTTCTTCAGCCTGCTCGGCCGCCGCAAGGGCGAGGGCAGCCAAGCCAAGAAGTTCATGCAGACGGTCCGCGTGGCCGAGGTGTGCAAGCGGCTGATCGACGCCAGCGACTCGACCAGCATCCGTGACCTGTTCTACAACCTCAAGGTGCCGATCAAGTCGCCGGACGGCAAGGCCAAGGAGCTGGTCTTCTACGAGCAGAACGAGTCCGACCCGATCATCGAGGACATCGAGGTCACCGTGAACGCCCTCCGCGAAGAGCTGGGCGTCCACGCCGAGAACAAGGGCAACATGGTCGGCCCCATGACCATTACCGACAACGGCGACCGCATCGACCTGACCGCCGTCGGCTCCGGCGGCTGGGGCGTGCCGAGCATCGTCGAGCCGGACGTCATCCAATTCGTGCGGCACAAAGCCAAATTCGTGCTGCTGATCGAGAAGGCCGCGGTCTGGACGCGCTTCAACAAGGACCGCTTCTGGGAGAAGCACGAGTGCCTGATCATCCACGGCGGTGGGCAGCCGCCGCGCGGCGTCCGCCGGCTTGTGTACCGGATGCACAACGAGCTGAAGCTGCCGGTGTACGTGCTGGTCGATAACGACCCGTGGGGCTACTACATCTACAGCGTCATCAAGCAGGGCTCGATCAACCTCGCCTTCGAGAGCCAGCGCATGGCGATCCCTGCGGCCCGCTTCATCGGCATGAGCAGCTACGACGCGGATCGTTTCAACATCCCGCCGCACGTCCCGATGCCGCTGACGGACGAAGACCGCCGCCGGGCGCGGGAAATCCGCGAGTACCCGTGGTTCCAGCGGAAAGAGTGGCAGCGCGAGATCAAGCACATGGAGGCGCTGGGCGTGAAGCTGGAGCTGGAAGCCCTGTCGAACAAACGCTTCAGCTTCATCACGGAGGAGTACCTGCCGAAGAAGCTGCGGGAGAAGCAGTGGTTGGATTAGGCGCGCCCGATGCCCAAACGACTCGCCAGATCAGGCGGCGGGCACGATGCGGGGCGGGCGCTCGCGCGAGGGGTGTTTCACGCCACCAGCCGTGCGATCACGAACGCCGCCGCGGCGGCCAGGACGCACAGCAGCAGTTGCAGAACGGACAGACGCCGTGGGGGNNACCGCGCCGCGCAGCGGCCGCAAGCCGGTAAAGCGGGCTTTCACCAAGCCAAAAACCAGCAGCGCGAGCACTGTGACACACACGGACGCGAGCAACGCGGGCGCCATCGCGTGCAGCAGCATGTACGGCGCGAGCGGGATCAGTCCGCCCACGATGTACGACGCCGCGATGGTCAATGCGCTGCGGCGGGCCCGCCGGGGGTCGGGCGCCTGGAGGCCCAGCTCGAACCGCATCATGAAATCGACCCAGCG
>PMMM01000026.1 GCA_003162245.1 Phycisphaerales bacterium | reverse complement strand
CGCCGCCGCCGGTCAGCTCGCGGTGCGGATTCGCGCCGTTGCCGCCGGTGTTGGTGCGGGGGCGCGACTGGCGGCCGGAGCGGGGGGGGCGGGGTCGTTCCGCGCGCGGGGGGTTGACCCGAATCGACACGTGGTCGCGATCGGTGCGTCGACCGGCGGAACGGAGGCGCTGGCGGCGGTGTTGGCGCGCCTGCCGGTGGACAGCCCGCCGGTGGTGATCGTGCAGCACATGCCGGCCGCATTCACGGGGCCGTTCGCGGCGCGTCTCGACGGCTTGAGCGCGGTGCGGGTCACCGAGGCCGCCGACGGCGAGCGGCTGCGGGCCGGCTGTGCGCTGCTGGCGCGCGGGGACACGCATCTGATCGTGCGGCGCGCGGGCAGCGGGTGGGTGGCCCGCTACACGCATCAGGAGCCGGTCAATCGGCACTGCCCGAGCGTGGACGTGCTCTTCGATGCGGTCGCCGCCGCGGCCGGCGTGCAGGCGGTCGGCATTCTGCTGACGGGAATGGGGGCGGACGGGGCGCGGGGCCTGCTGCGGCTGCGGCAAGCGGGGGCGGTGACGATTGCGCAGAACGAGAACTCGTGCGTGGTGTATGGCATGCCGAAGCAGGCGGTGGCACTGGGCGCGGCGCAGTACACGGCGGCGCCCGAGGAAATTCCGGGCTTGGTGCTGTGTGCCTTGCGGGCCCGTGGGCACGGATGCGAGAAGGCCGTCGCCCGGCACGAATAGCGGCGCGTCCGCGGTGCGGGGATCGTCAGACTTCGCGGATGGCCCACGCCAGGTGCCCGCTCGGGACCGGCAGAATCTCGGTGCGGCCGAAGCCGGCCTTCGCAAACAGCGCGATGATCTCGCGGCGGCGGTAAAAATGCGTCGGGCAGCCGCGCAGCGCATAGCGGATCTTCCGCAGCGGCGAGCGAATCAGCGTCCAGCCGGGGAAGCTGCCGTAAATCACGCGATTCGCGAAGCGGGCCATGTGGGCGAGGAACTCGTCGGGCCGTTCGACGTAGTCGAACACGCCGCAGGCGACGACGCTATCGGATTTCTGCTCGGCGGACATGCGCAGGAAGTCGGCGTGTACAAAATCGCACTGCTGGCGGACGCCCGCCCGCTCGGCGAGTTGCTCGGCCAGGCGAATCATCTCGGGCGCGATGTCGATGCCCAGGACGTGCGCGACGCCGTGGCGCACGAAGTAGACCGTGTTCTGTCCGCTGCCGCAGCCGACGTCGAGCATGGTCTGGCAGCCGGCGTCGAGCGTGACCTTCAGGGCTTGGTCGCGGCGCAGGTAAACCGCTTTGCGGAATACGCGGTTGAAGGCCCGCCAGAACGGGGAGGGCGGGTCGTAGAACGCGTCGTAGTCCGCGACGCGACCGTCAAAGTAGTCCCGCACCTGGACCGTGTGGCGGGAATCTTCCTGGGTCACGCAGATACTCCTCGGCGGGAGCGAACCGGTAGACGGATAAGATAGCGTCGAGCTTGGCGTACATCGAACGGCGGTTGAGGTTCTGCTTGAGTTGGTGCTTGAGGCTGCGCAAGGACCACCCGGCGGCCATTGTCGCGGACAGCCGCTGCGAATCGAACTCGTAGGGGTGCAGATAGGTGACCATCGGGCAGCCGGCGTGGTTTAGCCGCGTGATTATCCGGCCGATGGCCCACGCCGGCAGAATGCGCCAGTAGCCGCCGCCGGCGACGGGGTAACGCCGGCCGCGCCACTCGACCGTTGACAGGGGAATCTCCACGAGACGTCGGCCGCCGGCGTCATGGATGACGTACGGCGCCGTGGGCATGGCGGGGATGCCGTAGCGGCGGCCGCGGATGGGGAAGATGCTGGAGTCGTAGGCGAGGCCAGCTTCGAGGCAAATCTCGCAGAAGCCGTCGAGCTGGTCGCGCGTGACGCTGAAGGCCGGCGCGCGGTAGCCCAGCACCGGCCGGCCGAGCAGGTCTTGCAGCCATTTGACCGAACGCAGGAGGTCTTCGCGGAACGCCGGCAGTCCGAGCCGGGCGATGGATTGGTGTCCCCAGCCGTGCGTGCCGATTTCGTGTCCGGCGGCGGCGATCTGCCGCACAAGCTCGGGGGAGTTGCCCAGCGAGCCGCCGAGGCAGAAGAACGTGGCACGACAGTCGTGCCGTGCGAGGAGGCCGAGCAAGCGATCGAGCTGGCGTGCCAGGATGTCGGGCCGCAGCGTGCCGTGCCCCCGGATCTGCTCGCCGGAGAGGTGGTACCAATCCTCCACGTCGATCGTCAGGATGTTGGGGACGGCAGGTGGAGCAGGCGTCATGCGGTGTCCTTGCCGAGGCCGGCGGCTAGCCCGACCGCGCGGACCCGAGCCGTTCGATCAAGTCGGCGTACTTCAGGAACAGCCGCGCTCGATCGTATTCGGTCTCGGCCAAGCGGCGGGCGGCCCGGCGCATCGCTTCGCGGCTCTCGGCGTTCTGCACAAGCTCGCGAATGGCGGCCGCACAGCTCTCCGGGTCGCCAGCGAGGTAGTCGCGGCCGCAGCCGCCGGCCTGCACGATCCGGCTGCACTGACCCGGGATGGTGTTGAGTACGGCCGTGCCGGCGGCGAAGTAGTAGAAGATCTTGTTGGGCAGGTAGATCATCGTTTCCGGGAAGGTGGCGTTGAAGCCGATGTCGCATTGCGCCAGGAGATTCGCCCAGGTGTCGAAATCCAGGAAGCCGGTGAGCGTCACGTTCGTAAGCCGTTGCTGCCGCACGAACTGCTCGGCCTCGTTGGCCAACTCCCCACGGCCGGTCACGAAGAACCGCAACGGAGGCTGGTGGTCGGCTCCGATGCGGGCTGCGGCGCGGAGGATCGTCAGGAAGTCATAGTTGCGGTTCAGGCTGCCGGTGTAGGCCAGCCAGATTTCGTCCGGGCGTTTCGCGAATTGCGGGCCGCGGCCGCGGGCAGCCGCCGCGTCGAAGGCGGCCAGATCGATGCCGAGGGGGATGGTGGCGGTGAGCGTCGTGGCCGGCGCGTCGCGCTGGAACAGCTCCACGTAGGAATCCGCCACGCCCACGATGGCGTCACAGGCCCGTGCGGCGCGGCGCACGTCACGGCGCAGCAACGGCATGAGCATCTTCACCAGGGGCCGCAGCGGGCGCGGGGCCAGGATGGCGAACACGTCCGGCCAGGCGTCCTGCACGTCGACAACGGACTTGGCGCGTTTGGTGCGGGCGACGTCGACCGCGCGGCGGGCCAGACTGGGCGGGGGGCTGCTGACCACGATCACGTCGGGGTGTGGTGCCCGCGCCAGGGCGGCGGCGTGGAAGCGCTGCGCGAGTGCGTGGTGGTTCCAGAGGCGCCGCAGGCCGACGTTGCGGTGGTAGGCTGGTGCCGGCAGGAATTCGACGTCGATGCCGGCCGCGGCGCAGGCGGTGCGAACCGCGGCCTGGTCGACGGGGCGCTTGAAGCGATGACTGAAAACGCTGGTCCACCAGAGCACGCGGTGGCCGCGCGCGACCAGCAGCTTCGCGAGCGTGGCATAGCGGCCCTCCTGTTCCGGGTCGCCCGGCAGGGGGTCGAACGGATTGACGATCCAGACCCGCATGGTCAGCTCCCGCGCCGCCGCTGGGCGATCAGTTCCTTCGCCTTCTCGGCCATGCGGGCGACGAACGCGTCCAGCCCATGTTGCCGCGCGAACGCGTAGCCGTCGTGAATGCACCGGCGGCGGAAGTCGCCATCGTCGATCAGGCGGGCGATGCCGGCCGCGAGTGCCGCGGGGTCGTTCATGGGCACGAGCAGGCCGCGCTGTCCGTTCGCGAGCAGCTCGGCGATGTTCCCGACGGGGGTTGCGACGACCGGCAGGCTGTGTCCCAGGGCCTCGATGATGACGCGCGGCGAGCCCTCGCTGAGCGACGGCAGGGCGAAAATGTCCGCCGTGTTGTAGCGCTCGTGGAGCGCCGGTCCGAGCGTGAGGTAGCCGCGGAAATGTACGGAGTCGTGCAGGCCCAGCCGGCCGGCGTGCGCGCTGAGCGTGTCGCGCAGCTCGCCCTCACCGACCAATTCCAACTCGACGTTGCGCCCAGCGCGCCGCAGAATCCCGAGCGCTTCGAGCAAGTCGTCCAGGCCTTTGCCCTGCCGCAGGTAACCGACGTAAAGCACGCGCACGACGGCCCCCGTGCACGAGTCGTCCCGCACGTAGTAGTCCTCGGCCTGCAGCGTCGATAGCACGATCGGCTCAACATTCGGCGTGTACCGCCGCAGCCGCTCGGCGATCGCGCTGCCGTCGGTGAAGGAGTAGTTGCGCCGCATGATGTGCTTCTGGATCGCGAACTCGCAACTGTAGGCGGACCAGGCGAACCAACGGTAAGGGCCGCGGTATTTCGGGCTACGGGCGATCATCTCGAAGGGATCGGATGAGAAGTGATACAGGAATGGCACGCCGCGCCGGCGCGTCAGCCACCACAGCACGTAGGCCAGCGGCGCGGTGCCGCGTGCGTTGATGACATCGAGCGTGTCGCAATGCCGGCGGAAGACGCGAACGATCGCGGGCGCGTGGCGGTAGGCCCGGATGTGCGTCTCAAAGTAGGGCAGGGGGGCGACGGTGACATTCGGCGCGGCCAGTGGGCAGCCACTGAAGTACGTGGGCTGGTCGGTAACCGGCGCGAAGACCGTCACGTCGTCGAAGTGCCGGGCGAATTCGAGCACGTACCGCGCGTAGCTGCCGTAGGTGTCAAAGGTGTGGCCGTCGGTGTGCACAGGTTCGTGATAGAGACCGATGCGCACGACGAGTCCTCCTGGGCGCGGCGGCAGCCGCTCAATGATCGGCAGTATCCGCGGGCCGGCACACTTTTTGAACAAAATCCAGCGTCCGCTGCAGGTCGCGTGGGCCCACCCGCCGGTGCGTGGGCAGGTTGATGACCTCGGCGGCCGCCCGCTCGGCGACCGGGCACATTCCTGCACGGTAGCCGAACGCCGCTTGATCGGTTTCGATCGGATGCAGCGGGCACTCGAACCACGAGCCGATCTCCACGCTGTACCTGGCGGCCTCGGCGAGCGCTGCGGCCTTGTTCGCGACCCGCACGGGGAACCGTAGCAGCGGCGTGTCCCAGTGTGGGGGCGTCGCCGGGAGTTCGAAACCCAGACGCGGCAGTTCGGCGCGATAGAACTCGGTCGCGCGTTTTCGACAGGCCATGTTCGCCGCTATCCGGGCGACCTCCCGGCAACCGAGGCGGCACTGCACCGCGGCGGCCGTGCGCAGGTAGCCGGCGGGCATCACCGGCTCAAACTCGGCCCGGCTGGAACTGCCCACGACCAGCCCGTGCCGGCTCAGCCAACGAAACAGGCGCGTGGCCAGCGCGGTTGTCGAGGGATAAACGGACAACTCGTGGACGAGCAATTGCGCGGCGAGCATGAAGGCCGCCGCGCGGGACGGTGGTGGATACGCGGCCTGCTCCGCCCGGACGCGCCCGGCCAGCTCGGCGTCGTTCACGAGGGCCAGGCCGCCCAGCCCGGTCGAGTAGGGCTTGTTCCACTGTGTGCTGAAGAAAGCGGCGTGGCCGATGGTGCCCAGGAACCGCCCGTTTACGCGCCCGCCGAAGGTGTGGCAGCAATCCTCGATGACCGGAATACCGCGCGCGTCGGCGGTGGCGCGGATCTCCTGGACCGGAGCCGCGAAGCCGTAGGTGTGCTGGACGAGAATCGCCTTCGTGCGCGGCGAGATGGTCGCGGCGACGGCCTGGGCCGGCGTGACAAAGAAGCGCGGCTCGATATCGACGTAGACCGGCCTGGCCCCGAGATAGAGCACGGGGCCGGGCACCATGACGCACGTGTAGCCCGGGACGATGATCTCGTCGCCGGGGCCGATGCCGAACGCCTTCAAAACCGCATATAGGGCCACACGGCCCTTCCAGAAGGCGAGTGCCGTGCCGGTGCCGAAGTACGCCTCCACGGCCCGCTCGTACGCGCCGCGGGCCGCCGCGGCGTTTCGGCCGGGCTGGGCGACGCCGGCCAGCGCGATGAGGATTCGGTCGAGCATGGCTCTCCGATCGGTCCGTTCGTCCGGCCACAGTACCGGGCTCAACTTCGCCGGGTCAACGCCACCAGGTAGTGTGTGTTGAGGATTCGCAGCGGCTCGAGCCGCACGGCGAGCCGCTCATCGATCTTGTTCAGCAGCCGGCAGAAGGGGGGCGCCACGGTGATGGTCCGCGCCCACGCCCAGCGCGCTTCCGGAAACAGTCGCCGCAGCTCGCGCCGCGTGATGCCCACCACCTTGGCGTTTAGCGGGTTGATCCAGAAGTCGTACGAGAGCAGCGTCCCGCCCGGCCGCAACACCCGCCACATCGCCGCCGCGATGCAGTCCCGCAACGGCGCGCCGGTCACGGAGCTGAACATCATCGAGTGGTGCACGACGTCGAAGGCGGCGTCCGGAAAGTCCAGCGTGTGGGCCGGCATGCACCGCAACTGGATCGGCGAGTCCGGATTCTCGCGCCGCCAGGGCTCGAAGAAGTCGCTTTGCAGGTCGACCCCGACGCACCGCTCCGGCTGCGCCCCCCACCGCGCACAGCACAACGCCAGCCACTTGCCGTTCGCGCAGCCCACGTCCAGGATTCGGCGGTCACCGAGCGGCCGCAGGCCGAGGGCGTCGAACATCGCCGTGTAGTGCCGCAGGCGGGCGTCGAACATGGCGTGCCCGGGGCTGGACTTGGGGTGCTCCCGCCGCCGGGCGTACTCCGCTCGGATGGAGTCGGTCACGCGCTCCAGCTCGTCCATCGGAGGCTGCTGGGTCATGCCTGTTTGTCCTCGCCGGGCGGCCGGCAGTCCGCACGCCTGCCAAGAGATGCCCGGCCGCGTTACGGCGCCGGGCGCAAGCTTGTACGGGCCATACGCGATGGTGGCGACATTGCCTGCGTCCGCCAGCACCTGGGAAAATGAGCAGCACGTGAACCGCTCGAGCAGCATCCGCAGCTTGCGCGCCAGGCCGCGCCTTCCCAGACCCTGGTGCAGGCGCACTTTCAGCGGCACGGGCACCTTCAGCCGCCGAAATTCCCCGGGGTCCAACTCATACGGATGGCAGTAAAACACGGGCGGGATGCGGCGCCGCCCGGCCTCGGCCCGCAACCAGCGGCGCAGGAGCGGGCGCGGCAGCAACCGGGCGTAGCCGCCGCCCGAGATGGGTACGCGCCGCCCGCGCCACAGCATCACTGTCAGAGGGAATTCGGCTATTGTCCGGCCGTTGTCGAGCGCGACGCGCACCGCGTCGGTCGGCCAGGTGCCGATGCCGTAGCGGGCCTTGTCCAGCGGGAAGATGCTGGAATCGTAGGCGTAGCCCTGTTCGGCGAGCACGTCGAGCGCCCACAGAGTCTCCGCCACGACCGAAAAATCCGGGGCGCGATAGCCACGCGGACTCTGGCCGACCAGGTCGCTGAGCAAGCCGGTTGCGCGTGCGATGTCGGCCGCGAATGCCTCCCGGGTGAGGTGGAAAATCTCCTCGTGCCCATAGCCGTGGCAAGCGACCTCGTGCCCGTCCGCTTGAATACGGCGCACGACGTCCGGATGACGCTCGGCGAACTTGCCGAGCACGAAAAACGTGCCCCGCGAGTGCGGAAAGCCGCCCAGCAGGTCCAGCAGTCGCCGGGCGTTGTCGGCGCAATAGTCGCTGATCGGCAGGCTGCGGTTCCAGGAGGACTGCGGCCAGTCCTCCACGTCGACACTGAAGATCAGTCTGGGCGGGGGGGCAGGCATCGACCTACCTCAGCGCCACCGCGACGTAATCCATGCCGGCCCCTGCGATCTTGTCGATTTGGAAGCTGGCGAAGCCGGCGGATTGTAGCAGGCCCGCGATCTGGTCCCGCTGATAAAGCCAGAGCGGGCAGCGTTTGAGCTTGTAGCGAATGATGCGGAGTGGTCCACGGAACCAGTGGAAGCTGGGGAACGAGATGACGGCGCTCTGTCGGGTGCAGCCGGCCAGCGCGCGCAAAAAGCCGAGTGGGTCAGGGACGTAGTCCATGACGCCCATCACGATGGTGTGGTCAAAGACCTGATTGGGGGCCATGTCCGGAAATCGTCCGGTGATGAACGTGCAGCGCTCGGTTAGACCCATCTTGGCGGCCCGTTGCCGGGCGAGCGCCAACATGCTCTCGGCGGCGTCCAGGCCGACCACGCGCGCCGCAGCGCGCCGGGCGCACTCGACCGCGTAGGGTCCCGAGCCGCAGCCGATGTCCAAGACGGTCTTGCCGTCGAGCGGTGCGAGCGCCATGAACGTACGCTCGAAGCGTTCGTACATGTCCCGCCGAAAATGGTGGTCCACCCAGCGCATGAAGGGGGAGCGCTGATCGTCGTAGAACGTATCGAAGACCGCGGCCGCCTCATCGAAGTAGTGGCTGACCTGCACCTCAATGCTGGCGGTGTGTTCGGAATCCTTCACCATTGCTCTCCCGGACGTCGCGTGCCATCTCAGCGCCGCGGCGATCGGCCACACCAGCACACAAGACCATAATCTAAACCCGCTCTGGCTGGCTCGCCATTACAAATCCGTTCCGTCCGGCAACCGCGCGGCCCACCGGGGGCTACCGCGCCGGCCCGCAGCCCGCTCCATCCACGGCGGGCGGCCGGCAGCCTGCAGAAATCAGCTCCTGGCCCGTCTTGAGCCGTCCGCGCCGGTGCCATCGCAGCAGGCCGTAGGCGAAGACGCCCCACCAGGTCCCCAGGCCATAGGAGATGTGCATCGCCGGAAAAAGGCCGAGCACGACCGGAAAGAGGCTCCCGCGGCTGCGGCGCGCGATGCCGAACGAGCTGACCAGGTCGATGACCAGGTAGGGCAGCGCAGTCATGGCGAGGACCATCCAGTGCGTGGGGTCGCACAGCCAGCGCAGGGCTCCGATCATGAGCGCGGTCACGAAGGCGAACGGCACGTAGTGGCGGGCGTAAAAGTGCCCGGGCAACTCCATGAGAGTCGCGATGTGGTTGGAGCCGTTGCCGAACATCTGGGCGCACAGCGAGCGCAGCGTCGGACGCGTGAAGTACCTGGAACAGATGTCGCCGCACACCAGGCATACGCCCCCGTGGCGCATGATGCGGGCGAAGAATTCGTCGTCGTGGGTGCGGGGCAACCGCTCATTGTATCCGCCGATCACCAGCGGCAGTTGACGCCGGTAGCACCCGAAGGGTGCCATCCCTTCGCCGGTACCCTGGCTGGTGCGGTAGGTTCCCGCGCCAACGCCGAACGGGTGCGACAAGGCCAGGGCGATCGCCTCGGCGACCAGCGTGTCGGCCCCCGGTTGGGTCTCGACCCGGCCGCCGACGTAGTCGGCGTTGGTCTCGCGCAGGTGGTTGACCAGGCCGCTAACATAGTTGGACGGGTATTGGGTGTGACAATCCATGACCAGGATCACTTCGCCGGTGGTCAGTGGGATGCACATGTTCAGCGCCGGGGCTTTCGCGCGCGCGGGATTGTCCACGACGCGCAATTGGGTCAGCCGGTGGCGAAACCCCGCGGCCAACGCCAGCGTCCGGTCGCTGCTCTGGCCGTCCGCGAGGATGACTTCCAACCGCTCGGCTGGATAGTCCTGCGCGCAAAGCCCCGCGAGGAACTGCTCGATATAACGCTCCTCATTCCGAACGGGAACGATGAGGCTCACCCGCGCCGTGGGACTGATCGGCTCGCGCGGAAGAGTCACTCGGGTGTGGGCGTCACTCCTCAAGACGTGCTCCCCGGGGGCTGGGGCGGGCCCTCAAATAAGTGCACCACTCGGGCGGGGACTCCGGCGCACAGCGCGTGGGCGGGCAGATCGTGGGTGACGACGCTCCCCGCGCCCACCACCGTCCCCGCGCCGACCGTCCGTCCGGGCAGGACTGTCACATGTGCCCCCGTCCAGCAGCCGCGCCTCATCGTAATCGGGCCGGGCCGCAGCTCGCCCCGGCGAAACGACCCGTCCCGGTAGGAATGGTTGACCGACACCAGCACGGTGAATGGGCCCAGCAGAACCTCGTCCTCGATCGTAATCCCGCCCATGCCGTGCACCCAGCACCCGCTGGCCACGAATACGTCCGTTCCGACGCTGATGTTCGAGCTGAACACGAACGTCGAGCCGGAACTCAGCTCGAGGCGGCGCCCGCAGCGCTTGAAGCACGGGCGCGCCAGCCAGCCGCGCAGGCGGTTGACGATGGTGAAGTCGGGCAGCACGCCGGTTACCCGCATAATGAACACGAACCAGCAGTACTTCAGGATGCGGAGCACGGCGGTTGCCCTCGCGCACGCTCGGATTCACTCGGCGAAACGGTCCATCGTCAGGTGGCGCGCCATGCGCGGCCCGTTGCGGGTGACAACGCGGCCGAACTCGCCGTCGCTGATAATACCATCGGCTTCTGCGGCGAGCACGCGCCACTTAACCAGGCCGGCCGGTGGAATTCCGGGACCCCGCGCGGCCTCTTTCGATGAAAAACCGCCTCTGGCCCGCCGGTGATGCCGCTCGGGCCCGGCGGGAATGACGGGTCTGCGTCACCGTCTGCGTTCAGAACACCGGCCTTGAGCAGTTCCGGGACGGACCGCGTCGAAGTGGACCGGGTGAGGGCGACCCGCATCGGCAGGGTTCTCGTCCTGCAAAGCCACGGACCCGGCCAACCGCTCTCAGGGGGCGTTTGTCTCGGTTGAGGCCGGCGCACCGTCCTCCGGGGATGCCGCGGGGGCCTGCTCAGACGAAGCCGTGTCGCCCGCGAGCAGTGACAGGGTCGCCGCCACCTTGAACGCAGTGTCATTGCGCGTGAGCCGTCGAATCGCCCGGCCGGCCAGGCGGACTACGGGTCGAATGACGAACGGGCGCAGCAGCGGGAGGATGACCGACTCGTGCCAGACCGTCAGCCGCCGAAATCCCGTGCTTTCCTTGAACCAGTCCAGACTGCTGAGGCCGCGAACTGAAGCCAGGCCAGAACTCACGCGGCGTCGGTAGTCGGCAGCGAGTGCCTGGCGTACCAGCTCGAAAACCAGCGCATTGTCGATCCCCGTCTTCATGGCGACGCCGCCCGAACGATGACTGTCGATTTCGACATCGTTCTCCACGAGGACCACGAGGAGATACGCCACCCGGCGGCCCTCGTGCACGGCTCCCCAACAGAGCGCGTCCGACGTCTCCAGCCAAGGCTTCTCGTAGTGGTCCGACGCTGCCCGCGTCGGGATGTTGGCTCTGCGCCCCTACCGGTTCAGCGACTCGACGTCCAGGTCGTGCCCGTCGCGACGAACCCGCTCAGCTTCATGACGCAGAAGAACCAGGCGTATTTCCACGCCCGCTCCACTGCGTCATTCTTCCAGCACGCGCACCACGAAATCGACGAAGTGGTCCACGGTCAGACGCCGCGCCGTCGCCAGACCGTTGTGGATCAGTGTTCGGCGCAGCTCACCGTCTCCCACGATGCGGTCGATCGCCGCGGCCAGCGCGGCAGGGTCTTTCGGCGGGACCAGCAACCCATCGTGGCCGTCGGTGACCGACGTGGGGATGCCGCCCACGTTGGTCGCGACAATCGGCAGGCTGTTGGCCCGCGCTTCGACCAGGACCCGCGGAGTGCCTTCGGAGAGCGTGGGCAGCACGAGCAGGTCCGCCTCCCGCAAATAGCGGAACATCGCGGGGCCATAGGGGACGTAGCCGACCCACTGCACGTCCTCGGTACGCCGCAGTTCCTGCGCCAGGCGCTCCAACTCCTCGCGGTAGCGGTGGAATTGCTCGGCGGCGCCCACGATGGTCAGTACGCACCGCCGGGGCGTGCGCAGTAACGGCAGCGCGCGGATCAAGTACTGTAGGCCCTTCTCAGGGCGTGGGAAGCCGATGAACAGGATCTGGACCGGGTCGTGCTGGCAGGTATCGGCGCGGGTGTAGAACTCGTCGTCGACGACCGTGCTGGACACGGTGACATGCGTGCGCGGCGACGGGAACACCGCGCCCAGCTCGCGTCCGTTGCACACGAAGGAGCCCCCGGCCGCCCAGCGACCCCAGCGCGTCAGCAGCCGGTCCTGCCAGGCGTACACATACGAGCCCGTGTCCTTCAGGAAACCCGCGCGACGATGGGTACGCAGGAGCGCGACGGGGTTGCCGACGATCCAGTGACAGGGCCGGCGGCGGTAGCGCCAGGCCAGCGCGTAGAGGTGGCCGACGTACGGCACCATGCCGCGGATGAAGACGGCGTCGGCGGATCGGCACGCCTGCGCATAGGCGCGCGTGATCGCGACGACGTGGGGTAACCCGCCCAGCGAGGTTTCGTAAAACGGCTGCGCGCACAGCTCGACATTCTGCGCCTCGAGCCGGTAATCGTGAGACTCATCTGGGGGCCGGTCGGCCAACGGCACGCAGAGGAGCACGCGGGCAAAGCGTGCGGCCAGACGGTCGACGACGCGCCCGAACGAGAAGTGCACGTGTACGGCTCCGGCGTGGCGGTTGCCGTTCATCGCCGAGACGATCGCCAGCGTTTTGGAGTGCAGTGCCGAGCGGTCATCTGGTTGTGTGGAGTGCTGTGTCAACGTGCAACCCAGGATGTAACATCGTACGGGGTGCGGGTGCGCCAATCAACTGACGGGGGCGAGCGCCGCGCGGTGGCCGTCCGCGTCCCATGTCGGCCGCGGGGCGACGTCACCTTCGCGACCGCCGCCCCGCCCCGGCGGGCCTTTGAGACGGACACGCCGCGAGTATACTCTACGCCTGCTTATGGACGCCCTGCTGGTTGTGATCAAGCAGTACCGGTCGTTCGGCGTGCTGACGCTGATCGCGACGGTTTTCCTGACGCCGCTGGCGATACGGCTCGCGAATCGCCTGGGTGTATTGGATTTCCCCGATCGGACGCTCAAGCCGCACGCGCGGCCGATCCCGTATCTGGGCGGGGCGGCGATCTGCGTGGCGTGGGCCCTGACGCTGGCCGCCGCCATCGTGCTGCACGTTTGCGAGTGGCACCGCCTGCTGCCGCTGCTCGTGGGGGGCGTGGCGATGTCCGTGCTTGGGCTGCTGGACGACATCCGCAGCATCGCCCCCCGCGTGCGGCTGCTCGTCGGCGCCGTCGTCATTGCCGCCGTGATTCTGGCGACGGGGGCCGGCCGGGAGCTGGTCGACTCGGCGGTCGGGGGCCTGGCCACGGTGGCGGCGGACTGCGGTTTTCCCCTGCCCGAGCGCCTGATGTCCGTGCTCGGGCTCCTGGCGGGGCCCGTGTCGGTGCTGGCCGGCGTGTTCATCGTGCTGGGCGCCTGCAACTCCGCCAACCTGATCGACGGGCTGGACGGGCTGTGCAGCGGCGTCACCGCGATCATCTCGCTGGGCTTCTTTCTCCTGGCCGCGCACCTGGCCGTGGGCCGATGGAGCGCGTCGGGGGACCCGGTGCGGCTGGTGTTGGCGATTGCGATGTTCGGGGGCGCCCTGGGGTTCCTGCCCTGGAACTTCAACCCCGCCCGCTGCTTCATGGGAGACGCCGGCAGCATGTTGCTGGGCTACAACTGTGGGATGTTGATCCTGCTGTTCGCGGAGCGCGGCAAGTTTCGGTGGGTGCTGGGTGCGCTGATGATTTTCGCCCTGCCCGTGTTCGACACCACCCTGGCGATGTTTCGCCGGTGGCGCGCCGGCCGGTCGATTTTCTCCGGCGATCGCAGCCACTTCTATGACCAGCTTGTGCAGCGGGGCCTGTCGGTGCGGCAGACCGTGCTCATCTGTTACGTCCTGACCGTTCTGTATGCGGCGATCGGGCTGCTGCTGACGTGGGTGGACGAGCGCGGGCCAGTGATTCGCACGCGGCACGCCATCTTTCTGTACGCCGGCGTCGTGCTGGCAACGGTGCTGCTCGCCTGGAAAGCGGGATTAACGCACTCCGAGCGGCGGGCCAACAAGAGCCCGTAGTGATGGGGTTCGCCGCGGCGGATCCCGGGCGTGTGAGGGCATCGGCATGTGGTCGGCCCTGACTCTGCAACTGGTCGACGCGGCCCGCGACGAGGATCTCGGCCCGGGCGACGTGACGTCGGCGCTGCTCCCCGAGGCGGCGCGCGAGATCACGGCCCGGGTGGTTCCCCGTGGGCCGGGCATCATTTGCGGTCTCGCGTTGGGGCCCGCCATCTGCGCGTCCTTCTCCGCCCGTCTCGGGCAGCCGCTCCAGTTCACGCCGACGGCGCGCGGCGGCCGCATTCACCAGGACGGCGACGCGGTCGCGCGCGACGCGGCTGTTGCGACCGTGTGTGGACCGCAGGCGGCGGTGCTGGCGGCGGAGCGCACCATGCTGAACTTCCTGGGGCGCATGAGCGGCGTGGCGACGCTGACGCGCCGCTTTGTGGACGCGGCCCGCGCGGTGAATCCCGCGGTCCAGATCCTCGATACGCGAAAGACCGTCCCTGGGTGGCGCGAGCTCGACAAGTATGCGGTCCGCGCGGGCGGCGGGCACAACCATCGCGCCGGCCTGCACGACGCGATCCTCATCAAGGACAACCACGTGGCGGGAATTCCGAGCGACCGCCTGACCCTCACGCTCGGGGAGTGGCTCGGTCAGCGCGCCGATCGGGCCGCGTTCGTCGAGGTGGAAGTCGACAGTCTCGCCCAGCTTGTCGAGGTCTGCAAGGTCCCGGCGGTCGACATGGTCCTGCTGGACAACTTCTCGCTCGATGACCTGCGGGCTGCCGTTGCCCACCGCAACCGGTCGGGCTTGCGCGCGGGGCAGGGGGGGGCACAGCGGACCCTACAGATCGAGGCCAGTGGCGGCATCACGCTTGACGACGTCGCGGCCGTGGCCGCCACGGGGGTGGACCGAATCTCGG
Source organism: Phycisphaerales bacterium (assembly GCA_003162245.1). Lineage (GTDB taxonomy): Bacteria > Planctomycetota > Phycisphaerae > UBA1845 > Fen-1342 > Fen-1342. Next base: position 9,597 of record PMMM01000026.1, on the reverse strand, counting down.
TGGGGGCGTTGACTCACGCGGCGCCGGCGCTGGACATCGGGCTGGATTCATGACGGTCGCCAGCGCGTTCGCACTTCAGGCGTTGGTCAGGTGCTGCACAAGGATGTTTATGCCCACGGCGATCAGCACGGCGCCGCCGGCGAACTCCATCGCTCGGCCAAAGCGGGCCCCGAGCCGGCTGCCGATGAGCATCGCGGCCACGGTCAGGCCGGCCGTGACGAGGCCGATCACGGCGGCGGGGTACCAGATGTTCACTTGCAGCATCGCGAACGAGAGCCCTACGGCGAACGCGTCGAGGCTGGTTGCCACCGAGAGAACCACGAGACGCATGCCGCGCGTCGGATCCGCACGCGTCGGGGTCGCCGGGGCATTGCGAGCCGCAGCAACAATCGCTCGGCACCCGACGAACGCCAGCAGCCCGAACGCGATCCAATGATCCCAGTCCATGATCAGGCGGCTGAAGCCGTACCCGCTCAGCCAGCCCAGCACCGGCATGATGGCCTGAAACAGACCAAAATGGAACGCCAGCCGGAAGACCTGCCGTCCGGAAACGGTTCGCAGGGCAACACTGGCGGCGAGCGCGACGGCAAACGCGTCCAGCGCGAGCCCAAGCGCGATGAAGACCAGCGTGGTTCCGCTCATTGTGGCGCGAAAAGACAGGCGTGCAGTCTTCCGCCTGCGCCGCTTGCCGGCGTAGCGACACGGCACAGTGCCGACGGCCCCGGGAGGCGTGCGCCGGGGCCCGACGGCGAAAAGCACAATGTCGCGTCTTGCCCTATTGCGGTCCCCTGATCTTCAGCAGCTCGATGTCGAAAACCAGGGTGGTGTTCGGCGGAATCGTCGGCAGCCTGCCCTCGGCACCGTAGGCGAGGTCCGGCGGGATGATGAACTTGCGCTTCTCGCCGACCTTCATGAGCGCGACGCCCTCCAGCCAGCCCTGGATCACGCCGCCAGGGAGCGAGAAGCTGAAGGGCCGGCCAGTGTCGAGGTTGCTATCGAACTTGCGCCCATCCAGGAAGGTGCCCGTGTAGTTCACGTCCACCAAATCGGTCCGCTTCGGCGTGGGGCCGGTGCCCTCCTTCAAAATGACGTACATCAGGCCGGAAGCGGTTTTCTCGACCTTCTTGCCGGTCTCCGCCTCGACTTTCTTGATGAACTCCTGGACGGCCTGGTCCTGGCCACCGGCCGAGGCAGCGGCGGGTGGCGCGGCGGGCTTGGCCCCCGCTTCGATCCGGGCTGCCAGCTTGGCCTTATCGCACGGCCCGGTCAGCTTGGCCGACTTGATGACGATCGGCTCCTTCGGAACTACCTTGCCCATCGGGAGCTTCGGACTCTCGACGACCTCAATGTCCTTGATCTTGTCCACCGTGTCCATGCCGTCCACGACCTTGCCGAAGACGGCGTACGCGGCCCCGTCGCGCGGCTGATCCAACATGGCATTGTCGACCACGTTAATGAAGAACTGCGCGGTGGCCGAGTCCGGCACCGGCGTCCGGGCCATGGCGATCGAGCCACGGACGTTCTTGAGGCCGTTCTGCCACTCGTTCTTGATTGGTGGCCGCAGACCTTCCTTCTTCTCGGTCATGTCGGGCGTAAACCCGCCGCCCTGAATCATGAAGGTCTTCATGACGCGGTGGAAGATGGTGCCGTTGTAGAAGCCGGCCTCGACGTAGTCGATGAAGTTCTTCGTGCTGATCGGGGCCTTTTCCCCGTCCAACTCCAGGACGATGTTCCCCAGCGTGGTTTCGAGCGTCACGCGGGGGTGCAGGCCGTCTGCGGACGGGACCGCCGCCGGCTGCGACGTGGCGGGCTTCGTCGTCGGCTGCGCGGCGTCGGGCTTGGGCGTCGCCTGGGCGGGCTCGGTCTTCTGGTCGTTCGCGAACAGGGCCGGTACGGCGGCCAGCGCGGCGAATACGAGCGCGAATCGGATCATGCGTGCACCTTTCTTGTAAGCTCCGGTGATTCTGCCAATCGGGCCAATGACAACCACAAAAGCGTAACCACGGGCCGACGGCGAACGCAAGCGACGAAGCGCGGCACGAGCCCGCGCGCCGCCGGCCGGACAGACGCCGGCCGCTTACTGGGCCGGGCCCGCGTTTTCGGCGGGCGGCGTCTCGCCCGCGGCTTCGAGCCCGGCGCCGGGCGCGGACTGCTCCGGCGGCGCGGCGGAAGTCCCGTTCTCGCCGTCGATCTCCCGTTCCTCTTTTTCGCTCACGACCTTGGCGACGGCCACGACGCTGTCGTTCTCCTCAGCGCGGATCAGCCGCACGCCCTGGGTGGCCCGGCCGATGTCGCGGAGCTGGTCGAGTTCCATGCGCAGCAGGTTGCCCTGCGCGGTAATCAGGATCAGGGAATCGTCGTCGGTGACCGCCCGCAGCGCGACCACGGGGCCGTTCCGCTCACTGGTCTTGATGTTGATGACGCCCTTGCCGCCGCGATGCGTCAGGCGATACTCGTCCACCGGCGTCCGCTTGCCGTGGCCGTTCTGGCAGACGGTGAGCACGCTCATGCCGGGCTGGACGACGATCATGTCGATGACGCGGTCGTCGCGCTCGAGCGTGATGCCGCGTACGCCGCGGGCCGTCCGCCCCATGGCCCGCACGTCGGCCTCGTTGAAGCGGCAGGCCATGCCTTGCTGCGTGCCGAGCACGATTTCGTCGTTTCCGGTGGTGAGGGAGACCTTGACGAGCGAGTCGTCGGGGTCGAGCAGGATGGCCTGGATTCCGCTGGGCCGCGGATTTGAGAACGCGGCCAACGGTGTTTTCTTGACCACGCCCTTCTCGGTGGCGAAGAAGACGAACTTCTCCTCGAAAGCCTTGACGGACAGCACGGCCATGTGCCGCTCGTTGGGCTGCATGGTGAGTATGTTCGCGAGGGAGCGGCCGCGGCTGGTGCGGGCGAGGCTGGGGATGTCGTAGACCCGCAGCCAGTAGACCCGCCCGCGGTTGGTGAGGAATAGCAGGTAGTCGTGCGTCGAGCAGACCCGCATCAGCTCGATGAAGTCGCCGTCCTTGCTCTCCGTGCCGCGCACGCCCTTGCCGCCGCGCCCCTGGCTGCGGAACACGTCGAGCGGAACGCGTTTGACGTACCCCTCGTGCGAGATAGTGATGACCACGTCCTCGCGCTCGACGAGCTGCTCCATCACCATTTCGCCGACGGGCCCGGTGATCTTCGTCCGCCGCGGCTCGCCATATTTCTCCTGCAACTCGCGCAGGTCCTCGGCGATGATGTCGAGCACGCGCCGCTCGTCGCCCAGAATCAGCTCGTAACCTGCGATTTGCTCGACCCGTTCGCGATACTCGCGGGCCAACTCCTCGATCTCGAGCCCGGTCAGCCGCCGGAGCTGCATGGCCAGGATCGCGTCCGCCTGCGTGCGGGTCAGGTGCTGGTCGGCCGCGGTCGCCCGCTGCGCGAACGCCTCGGGCAGCAGACGCCGCACGGTCGCCGCTTCATTCAGCCGCAGCGGCCGGGCCATGAGCGCCGCGCGGGCGGCGTCGACGTCGGACGACTGGCGAATGATGCGGATGATCTCGTCGATGTCGGCGACGGCGAGGATCAGCCCTTCGAGGACGTGCGCCCGCTGGCGGGCCTTGCGCAGCAGGAACATCGTCCGCCGGCGGATCACTTCGACCCGGTGGTGGATGAAGTGCTCGATGAGCTGCTTGAGATTCAGCGTGCGCGGCACACGGTTGACCAGCACGATGTTCAGGGCGTGAATCGCGCTTTGCAGGGGCGTGTACTGCCACAACTGGTTCATCACGACCTGGATGTTGGCGTCCTTTTTGAGCACTACGACCAGCCGCACGAGCTTCTCGCGGCCGGACTCGTCGCGTACGTCGTCGATGCCCTTGATCTGCCCGCTTTGGATCGCCTCGAGCATGCGATCCTTGATGGTCGGCAGCAGCACGCCGTACGGAATCTCGTCCACGACGATGTGCAGGCGGCCGGACTTGGTTTCCTCGGTGTGCATCACGCCGCGCACCACCAGCGACCCCCGCCCAGTGGCGTAGGCGGCTTGGATACCGTCGGTCCCGCAGATCACCCCGCCGGTCGAGAAATCGGGTCCCGGGACGATCTTGCGCAGGTCGTCCACGGTGAGGCCCGGGTTGTTCATGCAGGCGATGATGGCATTGCAGATTTCGTTGAGGTTGTGGGGCAGCAGGCGCGTGGCCATGCCGACCGCGATGCCCTCGGCGCCGTTGACGAGCAGGTTGGGGAACTTGCCGGGCAGAACGACCGGCTCCTGCCGCGTGCCGTCGTAGTTGTCCTCGAAATCGACCGTCTCCTGGTCGAGATTGGCGAGCATTTCCTCGGCGGGGCCGGCCAGCCGGGCTTCGGTGTAGCGCATCGCGGCGGGGGGGTCGCCGTCGATACTGCCGAAGTTACCCTGCGGGTCGATCAGCAGGTGGCGCATGCTCCATTCCTGGCCGAGACGGACCAGGGTGGGATAGATGACGCCTTCGCCGTGGGGGTGATAATTGCCGCTCGTGTCGCCGCAGATCTTGGCGCACTTGCGGTGCTTGGCGCGCGGGGTGAGGTTGAGGTCGTTCATGGCGACGAGGATTCGCCGCTGCGACGGCTTGAGCCCGTCCCGCACGTCGGGCAGGGCGCGGGCCATGATGACGCTCATGGCGTAGGTGAGATACGACTCCTCCATCTCCCGCGAGATGGGCGTCAGAATGTTCTGCGTGCCCGGGGTGTCGCTCATCGTTGCTCCTGCTGCTTGGGCGACTGTAGCGGCCGGCATTTTACCGGATTCCGGCGGGTTCCGCAGCTATGCGGGACGGGCGTATCCGGACGTGGACGTGGTGGTGATCCTGTTGCGGACCGAGCTGTCGGCACGGGAGCGCTACTTCCGGTACTACCCGGATGGATTGCCAGTGGCGGCGGACCTGTGGGTGTACACGCAGGCCGAATGGGACCAGCTCGCCGCGGACTCACCTCAACTCGCCAGCCGGCTCCGCACGGAGCTGTTGGATTTGGCGTGACCTCTCGTCGTCCGGGGCACGTTGGCAATTGATTACCTGACCTACGCGCCGTGCGCGCGGGAAACGGGGCCTCCAGGCCGATAAACGCCGCGTCTGGCCCCGCGCCTCCGGTGCGTGAGCCCGCAGGTACGACGTAACAAACCCGGACGTTGTTCAGTCCGTTACCGCTTCCATAGCATTGGTTGTTAGCAAGCACGGCACGCAAGCCGCACGCGATCTGGAACACGTTTCCCGTGTTGCCATAGTGCCGCCGGCCAGGACCGGCGTTGGAAGGGAGAAGCCATGCGCTGGGACGCATTCGTTGTGACGTGCGCGCTCGCCGCCGCCGGGGCGGCCCGCGCCGGCGACATGACGGCTTCCGTACAGGCCCAACTGCTCACGGACGGCCGGTGGGCCGTGTACAAGGGGGCCGCCAACGGGGCCGATCTGGAGCTGCTCGGCACGAGCGGCCCGCCCTCGGCGGCCGAGTTCCTGCCGGTTCCCCAGAAGTGCCACTTCGAGCTGGAAGATCAACGCTATATCTACGTCGTCGTCTGGGGCACGCCGCCCACGGACGGCGGGGTGTTGGCCGAGTTCCTGTTCAACGGCATCGCCGTGCTGAGCGGCGATTCGACCTGGGAAGTGTGCCTGCCGCCCCTGCGACTGGCGCCGGATGACCCGCCGCCGAGCGCGAGCGAAGTGGGCAGCCAGATTCGGCGTGCGAGCCGACTGTTCGTGTGGCAAAAGGCGGCCCTGGTTGGGGCCAACGGGTTTGGACCGGCAGGTCTGGTGCGCGAGATCAGCGACCGGGCGGTCTGGATGTGGAGCCCGGTCGACGTGAATGGGTGGCGTCCGGAGCCACTGGCGGCGCGCAGCGAACAGGTGCTGATCTTCCGGATCAATCCCAACGAGCTGTGGCCCGAGATCGAGCTGTGGCACGAGCGGAACGTGGGCGTTGGCCCGGAGATTGGGGGCGCGATCAGTGGCGACGGGTACTATCGTTCTGGCGCGGGCTCGGCTGGCAGCGGGGGCGGCTCGGGAGTGCCCACGGGCGGAACGAGCGCGGCGCGCGGGGTCCCCGATCCGTTCTCCAACTTCGAGCCGGCGGGGGCGACGTCGCGGGTCGCGTCGGCGACGGAAAGCGGACGTTCCAGCCCGCGCCTGCCGCCGTCACCCGTCTTATCCAGCACGGACGACAAGCAACCTCCGGCCAATCCGCCGGAGCCGCCGGTCGTTCCCGAACCGAGTGCGGCGTTGCTGGCGCTGCTCAGTGCAGCCTGGATCCGGCCGCGGCGCTAGCGTGCAGCCGTCCGCCGGTCATCCGCCGCGGGCCAGCGCGGCCGCCCCGATCGTGCCGGCGTCGGTGCCCAGCGTCGCGAACGCGATGCGCGGTGCGTCGGGTGCGATCTTCCAACTCAAGCGTTCAAAGTGCCGGCCGATCGGATCGAGCAGCCGCGCGCCGGCGTTGATGAGGCCGCCCGCAAAGACCACCAGCTCCGGATTCAGCAGGTGCTGGATGTTCACCACGCTCAACGCGAGGTAAGCACACGTCTCGTCCCAGATTCGGGCCGCCAGCCGATCGCCCCGCTCCAGCGCCGCGACGACATCGCGCGCGTCGAACGGCGTGCCGGCCGTCACCAGTGCCTGTAGAACCGAGGATTCTCCGGCCTGCACGGCCTCACGCAGCCGCTCGGCCACGGCGTTGGCGGAGGCATAGCGCTCGAGGCAGCCGCGCTGCCCGCAGGGACAAGGGCGACCGTCGGGAACGATCACCATGTGCCCGATCTCGCCGGCATTGTCGAAGCGCCCGCGCCACAGCTTGCCGTCCAGCACGATCCCGCCGCCGATCCCGGTGCCGAGCGTCAGCATGACCATGTCGCGCACGCCCTGACCCGCGCCGGCCGCGTATTCGCCGAACGCCGCCGCGTTGGCGTCATTCTCCAGCACGACGGTCATGGTGGTGAGGCGTGTGAGCCGGTCGCGCAGCGGCACCTTGACCCAGCCGGGCAGGTTGGGGGCGCTATGGATGATGCCCTCGGCGTGCGACATTGGGCCCGGCGCCCCGACGCCGACGCCGGCGATCTCGTCCCTGCGCAGGTTCGCCCGCCGCCGCAATTCATCGACGAGCCCGGCCATCCGGGTCAGTACATGCTCGACGCCGCGCTCGGCCTCGGTCGGGATTGCGTGCTGCGCGACGAGCCGGAGATCGGCGTCGCACACGCCGCCTTTGATGTTCGTGCCCCCGAGGTCGATTCCGATGGTGTGCGTCGCCGCCATATCGCCAGCTCCTGCGCCATCCTGGCCGAGTGCGTTTCGCGGCTACGCATCCTCCGCCATGTGAATCTGTCCGTCCACCACGCAGCCCCGGATTCCAATGGTCAGCAGCGTTTCGGGCGCCGCGTCCAACGGGTCGTCGGTCCAGATCGTCAGGTCAGCGGGTGCGCCGACCGCCAGCGTGCCTGCGGGGGCCGCGCGGCCCGTCGCGGCAGCGGCCCCGACGGTAAACGCCCGCAGCGCGTCGCCGATGCTGATTCGCTGTTCGGGAAACCACCCGCCGCGCGGCTGGCCCCGCTCATCCGTCCGCATGGTGGCCGCGAAGAGGCTCCGCCGCGGGTCGATGGACTCGACAGGCACATCCGACCCGGCAGCGAGCACTACGCCCGCGTCCAGCAGGCGGCGCAGCGGGAACGCGTTGCGGCGCGCACGTGGCCAATGCCGGTCGGCGCTGCCGATGTCGCCCAGAATGTGGCACGACTGGACCGACGCGACGATGCCGGCCCGCGCCATGCGGTGCACGTCCGCCGGCCGCACGCACTGGGCATGTTCGACGCGGTGGGGGAGCGTAGCCGGGCCCGGGCGCGGGGCGGCCGCGAGGGCCGCGACGGTTTCGTGCACCGCCCGATCGCCGATCGCGTGGATCCACGCGGCCCACCCGTGTTCGACCGCTTTTCGAACCGTGGTCTCCAATTCCGCGCCCGTCAGCACGGGTACGCCGCAGTAGTCGCGGCGGCCGGGATACGGGTCAAACATGAACGCCGATTGCGAGCCGAGCGCGCCGTCGGCGAAGATCTTGACGCCGCCGATCCGCAGCCAGTCGTCGCCCAGACCGCTCCGCAGTCCAAGCTGGCAGGCGCGGTCGAGGTCGGCGAGGGCGATCGCGTGCACGATGCGCAGCCCGAGACGCCGTGCGGTGCGGTGGCGCAGAAGGTGAGTTAGCGATGGTCCGTCGTCCATCGCGTGCACGCCGGTGATCCCGAGGCGCCACGCCGCGCGGTAGGCGTCGGCCAACGCGTCGTCGATGATGTGGCGCGCTGCGGCATCGGTCCGGCGGGCCACGTCGCGCAGGGGGTCTGGCAGCCGCTCGATCGCCGTTTCCTGGACGATGCCGGTGAGCCGGCCGTGCGCGTCGCGCAGGTAGCGCCCGCCTTGCGGGTCGCGCGTGCGCGCGGTGATCCCGGCGGCGCGGAGCCCGGCGGTGTTGAGCCACGTGGAGTGTCCGTCGCGGCTGTGGAGCATGGTGGGACATCTGGGAACCGCGCGGTCCAGGTCCGCGGCCGTCGGGAACTCTACGCCCCAGCGGTTGTGATCGAACCCGCGGCCGACGACCCACGCGCCGACGCGGTGGCTCCGCGCCTGTGTCCGTATGCGCGTCAGGACGGCGTCCAGCGTCGTCAGGTCGGACACGTCAATCACGAGCGCGCGCCCGAGTGCCCAGTAGAAGAAATGCGTGTGGCAGTCGACCAACCCCGGCGTGAGGACGGCGTCGCCCAGGTCCACGACGCGTGTTGCCCTGCCGCGCAAGCGCAAGACGCCGCGGCGCGGGCCGACGGCGACGATGCGTCCGTCCTGCACGGCCACCGCCTGGGCGGGCGGCGCGTGCGCCGAAAGAAGCTGGCACCGCCTGGCGGAGAGGATCAGGTCAGGCGTGTTGGAGCGTGTTTCCACGTCGTTTCGACCGGCCCGCGCTGCGTGGCGGCGCCCATCGCCGTCATCGGAAGTGGAGCTTACCACAGCCGGAGGCGGGGTTCCGCCGCGGCCGGGAAAAACGCGTGCGGGCGGCGCGTGCGGCGCAAGAAAAAAGCGAAGCAGGCTGCGACGACCGGGGTGTTCGGGCCGAAGGGAGGAGGGAGGCCGTCGCTTTGTAAGCCTGCTCCGCTCTACCTTGCATTATAGGGGACCGGCGGCGTGGCGACAACAGCGATTCGTAATTCGGTTCTGACAGACTCGAAATTAGCGTGCCCAGCCCGCCCCGGGGCCGTTCCGCGCTCGGAAGCGTCGTTTTTCTTTCCGCGATATCGGGCCTTGGATGGGCCACTTGATTCCGGGCGTGTTGGAATCTAAGCTTCGCAAGTTGCGCCCGTCTGCGGACGGGACGCCGATGTAGCTCAATGGTAGAGCACGGCTTTCGTAAAGCCGGGGTTGAGGGTTCAAGTCCCTCCATCGGCTTTCACTCCTGGTTGGTGTGCGACCGGGCGAACACAGGTCGCCGTTCGTCGAGCGCGACTCCTCCACACTCGCAGTCCCCGGACTGCGCGCGGCGCGCACCGCGCAGGCACAGCGCATCAGCGCGCGGCGGGATGGCACGCCGCCGCGCACCGCGCGACGGCGCAGCGTTCGCGCGTGACGGTGC
>PMMM01000148.1 GCA_003162245.1 Phycisphaerales bacterium | reverse complement strand
TCAACGCCGATTGCAGCGGCGACGCGCACGTCACCTTCGCCGACATCGATCCGTTCGTCGCCCGCATCGGCTCGACGTGCCCGTAGACGCGGTCCGGCGGCGCGTGCGCGCCGGCGCCTAACCGAAGTACGCCACGGCGCGCCGCAAGAGTGCCAGGCCGTCGCCCTCCGGCCGCAGCGGCAACGACGTCCAGCAGGGATGCTGTGTCCAGTCGACGAAGCGTTCGGGATGAGGCATCAGGCCCAGCACGCGGCCTGTCTCATCGCACAGACCTGCGATGTCGCCGACGCTCCGGTTCGGATTGTGCGGCTCACCGTGCAGGTCTGGCTGGCCAGCGGCCGGCGCCGCGTAGACCAGCGCCCGATGACCGGCGCGAACTGCGGCTTGGTACTCCGCCTCCGCCGCGAAAAGGACGCGGCCCTCGCCATGTGCAATCGGCAGCTCGTACGTGCGGCCCGATTCGAGGAATACGCAGCGCTCCGATTCGGCCCGCACGTAGATCCAACGGTCCTGAAACCCGGGCGGCTCGTTCGGTGCGATCGTGCAGGTTCGCGGGCCGACCGTGCGGCGGCGCGCCGGCAGCAGCCCGGCTTGAACCAGCACCTGGAACCCGTTGCAGATGCCCAGCACTAGCCGGCCGGCGTCAACGAAGGCGCAAACGTGCTCGATGAGGTGCCGCTGCATCTGGGCCGCCAGAATGCGCCCGGCCGCAATGTCGTCCCCGTAGCTGAACCCGCCGGGGATCGTCAGAACCTGGAATTCGTCGAGCAGGCGTGGTTGCTCAATGAGCCGGCGGACGTGGATGCGCGCGACGCGTGCCCCGGCGTGCTCCCAGGCATGCTGCGTTTCAAGGACACAGTTCGTGCCCGCGGCCCGCAAGATGAGTACGCGCACTTCGGCCACCACGCACCGCCCTGCCTTTCCGGCGGCAGTTATCCGCCGCTTGATTCACGCGGCCGTTATCACGAGAATTTAGCGTATCGCGGGCAGGTTGTCTGCGTGGAGTGAAGAATGAAGGGGCTCGTCTTCGCGATCCTGATGCTGGGCGGGGCGCTGGCGCTGGGCCAGCCGGCCGAACCGCCGCGTGAGCCCACGGCGCTGGAGCAAGCGACACAGCAGCTCCTGCGGCTCCTGCGGGACAAGGACAGCTCGCAGGTCGCGCACACGATGATCCTCGACCTTCCGCGCGTCTACGCGCGCAACGGGTGGACCAGCGAGCCGGACCAGTTTTCGCTGGACCTGATTCGCGAGGCGGATGCGCTGCCGCCGTGGCAGGTCGAGCAGCAGTTCAACGTGCTCACCGGGCGGCTGGCGGACCGCTACCTGCTGGACGAACGGCAGCAGCGCGTGCTGCACGATCTGCTGGAACGCGAGGCCAACACGTTCATCGGCCAGCACGTCGGCCAGGTCATCCCGGTCGTCGTGGAAGCGCTCCAGACGAGGTTGGCCGGCGAGCCCTACACCCCCGAGCAAGTCGCACGCTGGACGGAGGCCACGATGCCGGTAGTGGCCGACGCGCGGCGACGGTTGCAGGCGGCCAGCGCGGAGTTCATGGGCTTGCTCGACCCGCAGCAACGCGAGCTCGTCCAGACCGACCTGGACGCCGCCAACCGCCGCATCGACCGCGTGCAGGAGTTGCGTGAAACCTGGCGCCGCGGCGAATGGGATCCCGCCGACTGGGGGCTCGAAGAGGATCCTATCCAGCGCGGAGCGGTGCCAACCGGCCGCGCGCCGCAGGAGCCGCCGGGGCAATCGGGGGCGCGAAACGACGCCCCCGCACCGGGGAGCGGTACCGTCGCCGGCGCCGAGGGACGCCGATGGCCACGTTCGACCGCAAGCCCGACGGACGACGGCGATCCGTGGGCACGCTACGTCCGCGACTTCATCCGGCGGTACGGGCTGGACGAGGCCCAGCAGCAACGTGCGTGGGTCATTTTCCGCAGCGCACGCGAACGCCGGGACTTTCACGAACAGCGCTACGGGCAGCGAATTGCCCAGTGCCGACGTGAGTTGGCGGCGTCCGGCGGCGAATCGCTGCAGCACAGGCTGGGCGAGCTGGAAAAGACGCAGGCTACGATGCGTGAGATGATCTTTGAAGAGATGAAACGCCGCCTGGAGCGCCTGCCGACGCGCGCCCAGCGGCGGACTGCCGCGGAAAGCGAAGAGCAGAAGACGATCGAGCCGCCCGTTCGAACCGAGCTGAGCGGACCGTGATCGCCGGGGGGCCGCTCGGAGCGGGCGATGCTGAACTCTTGCGAAAACCGCCCGCGGGACGTTACAATTCTGCCTGTGAGGGTGGGCCGAGCGGCTCCGCCACGCCTCGGTAGCTCAGTTGGTAGAGCAGCTGACTCTTAATCAGCGGGTCCCAGGTTCGAGCCCTGGCCGGGGCATGTAAGTACAGCGGGCAGCGCCAAGCGCTGCCCGCTGCGTTTCCGGCGTACCCGCCTTGCGGTCCTAGCGCCGGTCAATGCGGAGGACGATGGCCCGGCAGCACGCCTACGGCGGGCCACTCAAGCAGCACAGGCCCCACGACGCCTGAACCAGCGCTCGGAAGGTGTCGAATCAGGGCGGCGTCCGGCGCGCTCAGTGCACGCCGGGCACACCGTCGAGGAGGGACAAGAAGCAGTCGATGTCTGCAAACGTGACGTGGCCGTCGCCATTGCAGTCCGCGTTGAGCCACCGGCAATATGGGTAGGCTGCCGCATACGCCGACTCGCTCTGCAGGGCCACGATGAACGCGTTGATGTCGGCGAAGTTCAGAACACCGTCGCAGTTCATGTCGCCCGGAACGTAGACGGAGTTGCCATCGCAGGAGCATCCCAGGTTGCCTGCGAGCAGCGCATAATCGGCGGCGGTCACGCAGCCGTCCTTGTCCAGATCGGCGTCCGCGTTGAACTGGGGCTGACCCACGCACGACCCGAGCGCCAAGTTCATGGCCGCGATATCGCCGCCATTGGTTCGGCCGTCGCGGTTCACGTCGCCCAGGCAACTGTTGAGCCAGATCGCAACGTCCAGCGTGCCGCCCGGCAGCCCGCTCCACCCAAAACCTGCCACGATCTCCGGCAATGTGTTGCCGAGCAAGTCGGCCACCGCCAGGTTCCGGGGCCGGAGGATTTCGTTGTACGCGTCGTTCTCAAAGCCGAGCGTGTCGATGGGCGTCGGCGTCACGAGTCGCCAGATCGCCCCGTTTTTGCTCGATAGCGTGATCTCGATCTGGTTGCGATCCTGGGCCGTGCCCAGCTTCTGCTTGGTCACAAGGTCGAGCGTGCCGTCGCCGTTCACGTCGGCGACCACCGCGGTCATTCCTCGGTTGGGCGAGAGGCCGGCATAGCCCGTGACTTCGGCCTGGAGCGAAAAGGTCATCCCCGTGCTCGCACGCCGCCAATACTGCATCGTCGTGCCGTTGATGTCCGTCAAGATGACGCCGGGCAGCGCCGTCGGCGTGGGGCGGATGTCCACCACGTCCGAGCACACGATGCTCGGGTATTCGTTCCGCACCGAGAAGCGGCGGGTCGCCGAATTCAGGGCATACCAGAAAGTCAGGATGGGGCTGGTTTCGAGGGAGCCGCCGGTGCAACCGGTGAAACAAAGGTCCGCGCGGCCGTCGCCGTCGAAGTCGGCCACCGCCAGGCCGCGGGTATACGTGGTGTACACAGCGCCCTGGACGCCCTGCCAATCGGCGCGCGCGATCGGGTCGATGGTGCTCGTCGTCCGCCAGAAATGGAGGAACCGTCCGCCGAACTGCAACGTCGGGTCGGCCAGATAGACCAACTCCACGCGACCGTTGCCGTCAAAGTCCCCGGCGAGCAGCTCCGGCGGCGTATCGAAGTTCCCCGCCGAGTTAAAGCCAAACGGGAACTTCAAATGCGGGGAAAACTGGCGCTGGCCGAGGTTCTCTATGAACCACAGTTCGTCGCCGAAGAAGGGGGCTACGACCAGATCCAGATCGCCGTCACCGTCCAAGTCGCCGACGCCGATCTCCCCGGTACCGATCCTGAACACCGAATACGCTTCGTTGTCGTAGTCTGGGATGTAGAGATCGATGTCGGCCCCGCGGGTGAACGTCGCCCCGTCGTTGAAATAGATGGTGAGAAAGCGCTGGTTCTTGCCGATGTCCTCGTTGTCGGTCGCGTACCAAGCAACTGCGATGTCCTTGCGACCGTCACCGTCGAAGTCGGCGACCGCGATGTCGGAAATCGTGGCGGAGTCGATCGTCGGCCCCGGCTTGGCGACGTGCAGGACGAGCGGACGCGGCACGTAGAGCACGCCCGCAAGCGGGCTCGTCGGCGCAATCACACGCGGCGCGGCCCCGGGTGGCGCCGCGCCGGCGCACGTGACGAGCGAATACACAGAGACGGCCAACGGGCCGACACACACGCGCGCGCTCATCATGACAGCCCTCGTGTCTAGCGCGCCTGCCCGCATCGCGCCCAACCCGCAGCGCGCCTCTACTCCTCCAGCGACTCCGCCGGCCGCCACGGTACGCCTGCCGGCCCACTTGCGACATGCCGCACCGACCGACGCCCATTGCGGTGCGGCTCGACGGGAACGACACCCCCAACCCTGCTACTAACAAAACGGGGGGCGCATTCACGCCCCCCAACTACTGGGTACATTCCAAGATCACAGCTTGTGCGTTAACGGCGACGCCGCACCAGGGTTGCAATCCCAAGCGCCGCGAGCCCCAGCGCACTGGGTTCGGGCAAATCCAACCAATAGGTCGTGTTCACATCCGCGGTATCCAGATGTGTCAGCGTAAACGCTGTCTGCGTATTGATTTCGCCAACCGGCACTCCCAGGCTGGTATAGCCGTCCGACGGCACGGTGTCGCCCAAGTTTCCGACGGCCCCGCTGCCTGGCGGAGTCGAGAATGCCTCCAGCGCGATCGCCGAATCACCGAACGGCGCTGTGCCGTTGTACCACGCCTTGTAGATGTCGTCGCCCGTCGGCACGCCTCGCATGAGCACGTGGCTGTCACCGCTCGCGGCGGTATCGACGCACGTGAACCCCCAACTCATCGTGGCCGCAGCAAGCGGCGCCGAGATCGGACCGAAGGAGAGGACGCCCGGCGTAATCGTGAAAGTCGTGTCGGTGTTGCCCGCGGTGACCGAGAAACCCACTGACATACCGGCATACGACGCCGGGTCATCCGACAACTGCACCTGCAGAGCGGTAAGCCAGGCGACGTGCTGGTTACCGGTTGTCTTGAGATCCATCGAGTACGCGGAGAACGTGTATCCGAGCCCCGCTGTATAGGTGAACGCACTCAGCGGCCTCGTGAACGTGGCCGTCCCGGTCCCATTGGTCGCCACCACTTGGATCGCAGGTTCGTCGATGTTCGCGATGGCCACGGTGGCCAGCAGGAGCAGCACGCCGAGGGCGGCGGTCGCTCGCATTGCACGGCTATCCATCCCATCCTCACTTCCCGGGCCAGCGCACCGCCCGCCGAGCAGGCTGGCGAGCACGCACACGCCCGAATTTCGGTTCGCCCGATTCTAGCGGCGCCGCAGCGCCAGCCCACACAGCAGCACCAACAGCCCCGCGGGCTCCGGCGTAATGACGAACGTCGAAGAACCGCTGACCAGATCGAGGGCCGTCAGGCGGAAGTTGAGCTGCGAACTCATGCTGCTCACCGGCATCCCGATCGCGATCGGATTGGCCCCGGTCGTGTCCGATTGCGAACGAGTGCCGTTCATGGGCGCTATGACCGGCCCCGCCAAAATGTCCGTCCAGAGCGACCCAGTCCCACTGCCGTACGGCGGCGGCGGCAGGCCGTTCACGTAGGACTCGGAGGTGCCGGTTAGCGGCGACACCAGCGACAGCGTCGCGCCGTTGTGATTCCGGTCGCTGACGCTGACACCGACCGAGGACTGGCCGAACGGATTCGCGATCGTGTCGAACGTCACGTGCGAGGACGTGAGTTGGAAGGTCGTGTCCGTCGTGCCCGCCGTCAACGCGAAGTTGAGGTGAACTTCCGGATCATTGTGGTACTCGAGCGTCGTCGCGGGCAGGCCGGTATTCGGATCCGCCGCGAGCAGCGTCCCGACCACTTGCTCGTTGAACATGATGTTGATGTCATTCACGAGCTGATAGTAGTGGACGCCACCTTCGTAGTGACCGACGAAATCCGCCGCGGTCAACGCGCAGAACCCAACGCATAACCCGCTCGCGTCGCAGGCCTTCACCTCCAAGAGGCACGGATCCATGTCCGCCGATGCCATCGGAATCACAGCTAGCAAAAGAAATAGCGCGCTCGCCACGCAACGCATCATCGAACTCCTCCTCATGTGAAAGCGGAATGCCTCTCCTTCCAAACTCCTGCCGGTTGCCTCTTCGGCAACCTTCCTTACCGTTCCTTTTACGCCGTTTGCAGGCAGAAGTCAAGCGCAATATAGAGCGATAACAATTCCACCTCCCGCCAGACCCCGCCCCGGTGATCGGCCGAGCCAATCGGCCAACTTCGTCGTCCAAGTGTTACAGTCTGGAAACACCGACGGCGGATCAGCCCTTTCGGCGGCGCGGATCGCCACGCGGTTATCAGACCTTGTGCACCCCCAGCCCGCCCCGCGCGATCCCGCATCGCCACCGCGCGATAGCGCCCGGCTCCTCGCCGGCTGCGAACCAGCCCCCGAACCCCGTTTGGCTACGACTCGATCCGCTCGAAGTGCCGCGACCCGACCCACAGGCTGATGGCGGCCACCCCGCAGCCCAGCAGCAGCGCGCTGGTTATCACCCACCCCGCGAATGGTATCTCGACCGGGCGCAGCCCCGTTTCATGCGCACCGCGGACGCCCAGCACGGCCAGCGCGGCCAGCTCCGCCGCCACAAACAACATGCTGGCGATCAGGTTGAACGTCCCGCCGAAGCCGGAGGCGATCCGCGCCGGGTTTCGCTGACCGAGCATGGGGAAACGCGCCCCCACCCCGACCGCCAGACCCGAGAGCCCGATACAAATGCCGGCACACACCGCGTTTTGAAGACGCGCCCACTCCGGAGAAAGATCGAGCGCATGCACGGCGAGCCACATGACAACCACCGCCGCCAGGCCCGTGACCGTCAGCGAGAAAACGAACTTCACCAGCAGCGTGGCGACCCGCGGCGCCGGCAGCAGGCCGAGCAGCCAGAGCTGCTGCGTCTCCAGCGACAGGAGCGGAAACACGAAGCGGCTCGTGAACGTGGCGAGAATCAGGCTCACGGCCAACAGGTTCAAAAACGCCAGCAACGCACGCATCCCCGGATTCTCGAGGTCCAGCGGCAGACGCTTGAGGTTGAGCGCGTAGATCACGAGCAACCCCAACATGATCACCATTTGCGTCCACTGCGTGGCGTCGCGCACGAGCCCCCGCATGTCCTTCAGCATCAGCACGCGCAGCTTCCGCGGCAGATAGAAGAACAGCGCGGCGCAGATGGCCGCTGTAATCCACCCGTTGCGAATCAGTGAGCGTGCGCGGCCCCGATGCGCGCGGTTGTGCGCTTCGGCCCACGTTTGCCCGAGGATGTTGATCGTCAGCCACGCCAGGAAGGCCCCGTTGGCCACCACCGCCGCCAGGTACAACGCGCTCTCGCCGGCCCGCCGCTGCATCGCGGCGACAATCCCCTTGGCGGACCAGGTGCTCGGCAGCAGCGGCTGCTTGGCCAGGCTCAATTGCCCATACAGCTTGTGCAACCATACGTCGGAGACCTCGGCTCCGCGCAGCAGGCTCCAGCCGTAAACCGCCGCCGCGGCCAGCAACAGCACGCCGCACCAGACCATGATGGCCAGCGGCCGGCGCGGAACCCACATGGCGACGGCCCAGGCGACCAGCAGGCCGATGGTGGACGGGATGATGACGAAACCCAGAAAGTGTCCGGCGAAGAGCGGATAGTAGTACCACTGCACGTCCGTCGTGCGCGACATCGCGAGCATCAGCGGCACGCCCAGCAGCAGGAAGGACCAGCTCGAAAGCAGCAGCCCTTCAATCCACTTCAGGCACACGGCGGGGCGGGCGGGCACGGGGAGCGTCAGTAGGTACTCGGCTTCGTCCCGCCCAAACAGGCTGCCGAAGGCCAGGATCGCGTTCGAGAAGGCCAGCATGACGGCCAGGACGAGAAAGAAGTGGATGAACACGTGCTGGTTGGCGACGACCGCGACCAGCTCCCAGCGGCTGATTTGCCGCAGTACGAGCGTCAGCACCTCGTATAATCCCGCCCAGATGATCACCATGAGCACCAGGACGGCCAGCGCGCGCAGCGGGGCCTCGCGCAACTGCTGGTCGAGCAGGTTGCGAAGTTGCACGCCACGGAAACGGGCCAGGGTCCAGAAAGGAAACCGGCCCGGCGGCGCCACGCCGGTCGCAAAGCCATCGTCCATGGCCGTTAGTGTAGCCCGCAGGGTCCGCGACGGCGACGAGCGGGCTTGCGCCTCGAATGAACAGGGATTTGGGTGCTTGTTATCGCGCCGCGCGATCGGAAAATCGCCTTCCGGCACGCCGAAACCCCGCTTGGCGTATCGGACCCGCCCGCTCGCTTGAAACAGGACTGCCAAGATGCTATATTAGGATAGCAGTTGAGGAGTGTGACTGTATGCTCACGCTGACCCGCAAGACGGAGTATGCGATGATCGCCGTGTGCCATCTGGCCCACGCTGGACACAAAGTCGTCAGCGCGCGGGACATCGCCGACGCGCATGGCGTGCCCTTGCCGCTCTTGATGAACGTGCTCAAGCGGCTGAATCGGACGGGACACGTGCACTCGGTGCGGGGCGCCAAAGGCGGGTACGTGCTCGCCGTCCCGCCGGACCAATTCACGCTCGACGGGCTCATCGAAGCCGTCGAGGGGCCCGTGCACCTCGTGCGCTGCACGAACCCCGCGAAGAACGCGCGGCGTTGCACACTGACGCGGCCCTGCCCGCTGCGCGCGTCGGTGCGAAAGGTGCACGATCGTCTGCGGGACTTCCTGGGGGCGGTGACGATTGCCGACCTGGCGTTCGACGACCGGCCCGACGCCGGCGAGACCCCGAAGGTGATCGCATAATGCAGGTGTATCTCGACAACAACGCCACGACGCCGCTCGACCCGCAGGTGCTGGCCGCGATGATGCCGTATTTCACCGAGAAGTTCGGCAACGCGGCCTCGCGGAGCCACCGCTTCGGCTGGGAGGCCGAGAAGGCCGTGGAAGCTGCCCGCCAGCAGGTCGCGGAGCTGATCGGCGCCGACGCGAAGGAGATCATCTGGACCAGCGGCGCGACCGAGAGCAACAACATCGCCGTCAAGGGCGTCGCCGCCATGTACGCGGACAAGGGCAAGCACGTCATCACGCAGGTCACCGAGCACAAGGCGGTGATCGACCCGTGCAAGTATCTCGAGCAGCACGGCTTCCGCGTGACGTTCCTGCCCGTCGACCATCTGGGTCGCATCGACCTCCCGCAACTGATCGACGCCCTCAAGGCCGACACGATCCTCGTCTCGATCATGCACGGCAACAACGAGATCGGCACGCTCCAGCCCATCGGCGCGATCGGCCGCATCTGCAAGGAGCGCGGCGTCCTGTTCCACACCGACTGCTGCCAGACGTTCGGCAAAGTGCCGATCAACGTCGAGGAGATGGGCATCGACCTGCTCTCGGCCAGCGGGCACAAGATCCACGGCCCCAAGGGCGTCGGCACGCTCTACGTCCGCCGCAAGCGGCCGCGCGTCCGCTGCGAGCCGGTGTTGCACGGCGGCGGGCACGAGCGCGGGATGCGGTCGGGCACGCTGAACGTGCCGGGCATCGTCGGCATGGGCCACGCGGCCGAGCTATGCCGCCTCCACCTGGACACCGAGCCCGCCCGCATGGCCGCCCTCCGCGACCGGCTCAAAGACGGAATCCTGACCCAGCTCGACGAGGTCTTCCTGAACGGCCACCCCACCGAGCGCACGCCCTCGAACCTGAACCTCTCCTTCGCCTACGTCGAAGGCGAGAGCCTGATGATGGGCATGGATGACATCGCAGTTTCGAGCGGGTCGGCGTGCACCAGCGCCTCCCTCGAGCCTAGCTACGTGCTCAAGGCGCTCGGCGTCGGCGATGAGCTGGCGCACAGCAGCATTCGTTTCTCGCTCGGGCGTTTCAATACGCAAGAGGAGATCGACTATACGATCGGGCGGGTCGTCGGCGCGGTGCGCCGCCTGCGCGAGTTGAGCCCGCTCTACGAAATGGCCAAGGAAGGCGTGGACCTGAAGAAGGTCCAGTGGGCGACCCACCAGTAGGGCCCCGCGGACCGTGGTGACTACTCAGCGGCCTGTACGGAGTTTGCCGCATGGCTTATGGCGAGAAAATCATCGACCACTACCAGAACCCGCGCAACGTCGGCTCGCTGGACCGTAACAGCCCCAACGTCGGCACGGGCATCGTTGGCGCACCGGAGTGCGGCGACGTTATGAAGCTCCAGATACTCGTCGACGAGCACGACAACATCGTCGATGCGAAGTTCAAGACGTTCGGCTGCGGCTCCGCGATCGCCTCGAGCTCGCTGGCGACCGAGTGGATCAAGGGCCGTCCCCTGGACGAGGCCCTCGAGCTCAAGAACACCGACATCGTGAAGGAACTGGCCCTCCCGCCGGTGAAAATCCATTGTAGCGTGCTGGCGGAGGACGCCGTGCGGGCGGCGATCGCGGACCTGAAGGCCAAGCGCACCGGCCGCGGCGCGAGTGCCACGCCGGAGGCCGCGACTACGGCGAAGTAGCCCGCCCGCCCGACACCGTAGCGCCGGCCCCCCCCGTGGCCGACGTAGAAGACAACAAGGACTGAACACGCATGAGCACACCGTCCGAAACGACGAAAAACGTGGCAGCGAGCTCGCCGGCCCGCGCCCGCGCCGTACCGGCCGCAGACGGTCAGGGCGTCTGTCTGACCGAGCTGGCCGCCCGGCGTGTCCACGAGTACATCGAGAAGATGGAGGACCCGGCCACGACGTACCTGTTCTTCGGCGTGAAGGGCGGCGGGTGCAGCGGGCTGACGTACGTGCTCGATCTGCGGGACGAGCGGAGCGCCCCGGTCGCCGAGACCGACGAGGTCTTCGAGTCGCACGGTATCGTGATCGTCTGCGACTTCAAGAGCTACGAGGTCGGCAACCTCAGCGGCACAACCATCGACTTCCAGGAGGGCCTGATGGGCAAAGGCTTCACGTTCCAGAACCCGAACGCAAAGCACAGTTGCGGCTGCGGCTCGAGCTATTCGGCGTGACGCCCACGAGCTGACCGGCCAGGCCGCCGACACGCCAACGCCTCAAGAATGGAGATCGCAGGGTCCAAGTGGCAGAGGGTCGCACGGTTTCAGGGCCGCAATCCCGGCCGTACACTGGAACCGGCGGACCCTGGGCCCCTTGGACCCTTCTGACAAGCGAGGATGCGATCGTGGCGCCGACCGAAACAGAGCGACAGCGGCAGGGAGCACCGGCCAAGTGCGCCGCGTGCGCGGGGCCGATGGACTCCCCGCTCTTTTGCGATCACTGCCGCAGCCTCTACCCCGCCGACGGGCTGAACCACTTCGAACTCTTCGGCCTCGCTCCGACCTACGACATCGACCCCGCCCTGTTGCGACAGAAATACCTGCAAGTGTCGCGCGGCGTGCACCCGGACTATCACAGCACGGGCGACTCGTCGCTCAGCCTGCATCTCAGCGCCCAGCTCAACGAGGCGCACCGCGTCCTCGCCGACCCCGTGCTGCGGGCCGAGTACCTGCTGGAGCTGGTCGGCGGGAAGTCCGCCAAGGAAGACAAAAGCGTCCCGCCCGAAGTGCTCAGCACGGCGTTGCTCCTGCGGGAGGAAATCCAGGAGGCCAGGACGGCCGGCGACGCCGCCGCACTCGAAAGCCGCGGCGCGCAGGCCCGCGCCGTGTACGAGCGGACGCTGGCGACGATCGCCGAGCTGGCGCGACAAATGCCCGGCGACGAGCGCAGCCGCGCGCGCCTCCGAACGGCCCTGAACTCGATCAAGTACCACCAGAAGCTCCTGACAGAGCTGTAGACGGCCATGGACAACGGCGAAATCATCGTCGGCATCGACCTCGGGACGACCTTCTCCCTCGTCGCCTACGCGGACGCGGCCGGGCCGCACATCGTGCGCGACGAGCACGGCGACGGCCGCGTGCCGTCGGTCATCGGCGTCACTCCGGGCACCGGCAACCGGCCGCCGCAGGTGACGATCGGCTGGACGGCGCGGGCGCACGCCGTCGAGAACCCGCAGGCCACGGTCTATTCCGTGAAGCGCCTGATCGGAAAGGGGGTGGCGGATGTCCACGAAGACCTGCCGTACCTGAGTTATGCCGTCGCCGCCGGCCCGCGCGACACCGTCCAGATCGATATCAATGGCCGCCGGTATACGCCCGAGGAGATCTCGGCGCTGATTCTGCGGGAGCTGCGCGAGCGGGCCGAGAAGCACCTGGGCGTGCCGGTGCGCAAAGCGGTCATCACCGTCCCCGCCTACTTCGACGACGCGCAACGCCAGGCCACGCGGGACGCCGGCCGCGCCGCCGACCTTGAGGTCGTGCGCATCATCAACGAGCCCACCGCGGCCGCCCTGGCCTACGGCATCGGCGTGCGCCCGGAGTCCACGGCCGCGAAAACGCCGCGCGGCCACGTCGCCCTGCCGATGGCCCGCTGCACGAGTGAGAGTGGCGGCGCGCTCGACCAGACCGGCCAGACCGTCGCCGTCTACGACCTCGGCGGCGGCACGTTCGACATCTCCATCCTGCGGCTCGAGGAGGGCGTCTCGCAGGTCCTGAGCACCGCCGGCGACACGCACCTCGGCGGCGACGACTTCGACCGTGCGATCATCAACCTCATCAGCCACGAGATCCGCGAGCGCTTCGGTGTCTCCGTCAGCGCGCCGGCCACGAAGCAGGCGCTTCGCACGCTGGCCGAGAACACCAAGATCCGCCTCACCGACCACGACCAGGCCGAGTTCGAGCTGGACCTGGGCCGCGACCGCGTGTACCGGCGCGTCATCACGCGCGCGGAGTTCGAGGGGCTGGTGGCGCCGCTCGTCGAGCGCACGATCACGCTCTGCGAGCACGCGCTGAAGGACGCCAAGCTCCACAGCGCCGACATTCAGCAGGCGATTCTCGTCGGCGGCTGCTCGCGCATCCCGCTGGTCCGCAAACGCGTCGGCGAGCTGTTTAGCCGGCCGCCGTACACCGCGCTGAACCCCGACGAGGTGGTGGCGCTCGGGGCCGCGCTCCAGGCCGCGATCCTCAGCGGCCAGCGGACGGACATGCTCCTGCTCGACGTCATTCCGCTCTCGCTCGGCATCGAGACGATGGGCGGCGCGATGGGCAAGCTCATTCTCCGCAACACGACCATCCCCTGCCGCGCGACCGAGATGTTCACGACCTTCGTCGACGGCCAGACCGCCATCCAGCTCAACGTGCTCCAGGGGGAACGCGAGCTGGCCCGCGACTGCCGCCTGCTCGGACAGTTCGAGCTGCGCGGCCTGCCGCCGATGCCCGCGGGTATGCCGAAGGTCGAGGTCGAGTTCCTGATCGACGCGAACGGCATTCTGAACGTCGCAGCCAAGGAGCTGCGCAGCGGGCAGGCGGCGAGCATCCAGATCGTCCCGAACCACGGTCTGACGCGCGACGAGGTGGACCAGATCACGCGTGACAGCCTCCGGTTCGCCCGCGCCGACCTGGATGCCCATCGGCGGATCGACCTGCTCAACCAGGTCGAGTTCGACACGCAGAAAACGGTCCAGATGTTGGCGAAGGTCGGCCACTTGCTCGACGACGCCGACCGCGTGCGGATTGACCACGACATCGCGGCCCTCCGGCAGTTCGCCCAGGAGACGAAGGACTTGGACGAGCTCTATCGCCGGCTGACCGCCTTCGGCCACAGCACGCTCCGCCTCGCGGAACTCGGCATCCGCGAAGCGTTCAAGAAAGGGACGTGAGCGTGGCCGGCCCGAACCCGACCAGCCACGACGACGCCGGCCTCCCGACGCAGAAGTACACGATCACGTTCATCGACGAGCAGAAACGCGAGCACGTCGTCGAGGTTGATCCCGCCAAGCTGCCCTACGGCCACACCGGCCTCCCCGGCTCCATCCTCGACATCGCCCTGGGCCATGGCGTCGAGCTGGATCACGCCTGCGGCGGCGTGTGCGCGTGCAGCACGTGTCACGTCATCGTGCGCGCCGGGCTGGACGCGTGCAGCACACCGACTGACGAGGAGGAGGACGAGCTCGACGAGGCCTACGGCCTGACCGCGCACTCGCGCCTCGGCTGCCAGTGCGTCCCCAACGGCCGCCAGAACCTCGTCGTCGAAATTCCCCCCTGGAACCGCAACCTCGCCCGCGAACCGCACGGCCCCCCGTCCGATTCGCAGTAACCGCCGAGGCGCTGAGATTGACTGAGGGGCCTTCGGGGGTCAGGGGCCGAGCGTCCGGGGGTCCGAGAGGCTGAGTGTGGTGTGTAGTGTGCCGGCGCAATGGACTTGGCCGCGCCGTACGGATGCTCGGACCCCGGGACGCTCGGCCCTTTTCCGTCTTCCTTGGCGTGCTTGGCGCTCTTGGCGCCTTGGCGGTTAAGCAGGTGCCGGTGCGGGCGCTGGTGCCGCCGCCGGCTTGGCCACGCGGAGATCCGTAATCTCCACGCTCGCCTTCAAATCGCCCTTCGCGTCACGCGACTTGCACATCGGCACCACGAACTTCCGCGTCACGGACCCCGGCAGCAGCGGACCACGCCACTCGTCGCAAACCTGTATGGGCGTCGCGGCGTACGCAGAAAGCTCGCTCACCGGCGTGCCCTCCTCGTTCTCCACAACCACCCGCAGCGGCAGCAGCGTGACGATCTCCGACCCCGTATTCGTCACTTCCACCACCACTTCCGATCCGCCCCGCCATTCCTCGCCCTTCGTCACCCGCGCCGCGATCTTCAGCGAGCTGCGATAGTCGATCGCCCGCCGGTCGTTCAGCGCGTCCGCAATCTGCGGCGGAGCATTCTTTTGCCAATCCGGAAGGATGGCAAGGACCTTCTCGGTGACGGTCCCCACCTCGTTGATGGCGGACGTGATGTGCATATCGACCATGCGCAAGCCGTACAGCCCGAGCGCGGTCCCGCAGACGACCACCACCATGATCGTGCCGAACAGCCCCTTCGCCGTCGCACTGAGAAACCCGCCCTTGTTCACGATTACTGACGGTCCCGAGCTCATCGGTAGACTCCTTCTCGCGTCGTGCGCCACGTGCCCGCCGCCCCTGGAGGCGGCCCCGCGGCACCCGTGACGTATTCGCGGACGCCGTGCGCTTATTCTGCCCCGGGCGAAGATTTCCGTCGAGGCATGAAACGCGCGGCGGCCGGCGGGAAGGCGGGAGCAAGGGAGGGCGAAGCTCCTGCTGAGCCGCGGCGGCGGTGTACCCACGGCTCGGCGGGCGCCTCACCCTCCCGTGCGTGTCCAAAGACGGACTCCGTGGCGGCGCTACGCCCTGCCCCACTCCTGGAAGAAGCTCTTCGACCCCTGCGGATCGGGCTTCATGGCCTTGGCGCCGGGCTTCCAGTTCGCCGGGCATACCTCGCCGTGCTTCTCGAAGTGCATCAGGGCATCCACCATGCGCAGGGCCTCGTCGACGCTGCGCCCCAGCGGCAGGTCGTTCACGAGCATGTGCCGCACCACCCCCTTGCCGTCGATGAGGAACAGCCCGCGCAACGCCACGCCGCCCTCGTTCAGCACACCGTAGGTCCGGCTGATCTCCTTGGTGAGGTCGGCGATCATGGGGAAGCCGACCTTGCCGAGGCCGCCCTCGCTGCGCGGCGTCTTCTGCCAGGCGAGGTGCGTGAACTGGCTGTCGATCGAAGCGCCGAGGACCACGGTGTTCCGCTCGGCGAACTTGGTGGCGGCCTCGCCAAACGCGACGATCTCGGTCGGGCACACGAACGTGAAATCCAGCGGCCAGAAGAACAGGACCACGTTCTTACCGCGGTAGTTCGACAACTGCACCTGCTCGAACTGGCCGTTGACGACCGCCGTCGCGGTGAAATCCGGGGCCGGCTGACCGACCTGCGCACGGGGGCTGTGATACGCATCCTGTTTATTT
>PMMM01000072.1 GCA_003162245.1 Phycisphaerales bacterium | reverse complement strand
GCGCGAACTTCTTCGGCTTGATCGTGTGCTCCTGCGACGCCCCCAGCAGGTCGTACAGGAACGCCACGTCCAGCTTGAGCACCTCGATGAACTCGCAGATCCCGCGGTTCGAGATGTTCAGCTCCCCGTCGAAGTTGAACGCTCGCGGATCGGAGTCCGACCCATACTGCGCGATCTTGCGGTAGTTGATGTCCCCTGTCAGCTCCGTCGAGTCCTGGTTCTTCTCGTCCTTCGGCTGGAACGTCCCGATGCCGATGCGATCCTTCTCCGACAAGGCCATCCGCCGCACGACGATGTGGTCCAGCACTTTCCGCCATTTCCCCTCGTACTTCAACAGCAGGTCGTCGAACGTCTTCCGGCAGAACGGGTCGAGGTGCCCGTCCACGCGCACCTGCCGGTCCTCCGGCAGGTCGGTGTTGAGTTGCCCCAGAATCTCGCGCCGCGCCGATGTCGGAATCAGCTTCAGCGGCTCCTCGTGCATCGGGCACGGGTACAGCTCCACGCCGCCCCCCTCGGTCGGCAGCTTCCAGGTAAAGCTGTACAGCGCCCCCTCGTCCAGCTTCGAGTAGTACTCCAGCCCCTTCTTCAGCAGCCGCACGATCGTGCTCTTGCTCGAGCCCACCGGCCCATGCAGCAGCAGAATGCGCCGGTCGGTGCCATAGCCCTGGGCCGCGGACTTGAAGAACTCCACCAGCCGCATGAGCGACGAATCCAGCCCGTAGATCGCGTCCAGGCCGTGGTCGATCGGGTCGCTGAAAAACTTGTAGTGCACGAAGTCCTGCTTCAGGTACGTGTACCGCTCCGTCCCGAAGTGCAGGACCATGTCGTACACGCGCTGGAACGCGTTCCGCGCCAGCCGCGGGCTGCCCACGACCATGTCCAGATACTGAAAAAAGCTCCCCTCCCAGTGCTGCTGGCGAAACTTACCGCTGTCCAGGTGCCCGTCGATGATCGACAGTAGTTTATCACTGGTCGGCATTTCCAATCTCCATGCCGGGCCTCCGGTACCGCGCTCGGCCCGAGCAGCTCGCACACAGCTACCGCAGCCGCGCCAAGCGCCCCCGGTCCGCCGCGCACTCCCAACGGATGCTATGAACGTCGTGGATCGGCGTCAACGTAGCACGCGACGCCCAGACCCTACACATTATCGACCGTTCGCATCGGTCGCTTGCGGATGAACCGGAGCACTGGCGGCGGGGTCCCGCACCGTCTCCGCCGTCCCAACGTTCCGGCCCCCGCAGCGCGGGCACGTCACCGCCTGCTGCGGCCCTTTCTTGTTTACAAACTGGTAGCCACAGCTCCCGCATTCCCACAACTTGTAGCAGGCGCGTTGGCGGCACTTCGGGCACGCTAGCGGGTACGCGACCGCACCCGCGGCCAAGTGGAGCACACCCCGGTATTTGCACTGCTGGCATTCGACCGCCACCGGATAGGTGGCTCCCGACACGCCCGGGTCCCTCGGCAGTATGGCCGCCCCAATCCACGCCGCTCCGCCGATCAGCGCCAGCCCGGCCACCGCCACGAGGAACTGCCGGCGACGCTGGTGGCGGGCGTACGCACCGACGGCCACGTCGCCCGTGCTCCGCAGCACCGAGCGGTAGTCCGACAAGTTCACCGGGCCTTTGCGTCGCCACATTCGCGCACCACTCCCAACAGATTATACGACCCGCCGGCCCATCCGCACTCAACGCCCCCCCGCCGCCGACGACGACCCTGTTGATGTAGCGGCCAACCCCGACGACCTACCGGTTGACCCCGACGATGCAGCGGCCGACCCCGACAATGTAGCGGCCGACCCCCGTGTCGGCCGTAGGCCCCCGCGACGCTCCCTTTCCGCGCAACGCCGTCGCGCCCAATCCAAAATCCAAAATCGAAAATCCAAAATCCCGCCCGGGGTCGCTACGATACTTCCGCGCCCGCTTCTGGAAGCGTCCGCGCCGGAGCACAACCATGAGCCCCCGCATCGGCATCGGCTACGACCTCCACCGCCTTGTCCCCGATCGCCCGTTGACCCTCGCCGGCGTCCAGATTCCCCACGACCGCGGCCTGCTCGGCCACAGCGACGGCGACGTCGTCCTCCATGCCCTCTGTGACGCTCTCCTCGGCGCCGTCGCCCAGCCCGACATCGGTGAGCTGTTCCCCGACACCGATCCCGCCTGGAAGGACGCCGACAGCCGCCGTTTCGTCCGCGAAGCCCTCGCGCGTGTCCGCGCCGCCGGCTACCAGATCGCCAACGTCGACCTCATCATCCACGCCGAGCGCCCCAAGCTCGCCCCGCACAAACCGCAGCTCCGCCAAGCCCTCGCCGACCTCCTCGCCCTCCCGCCCGACCGCATCGGCGTAAAGGCGAAAACGAACGAATCCCTCGACGCCGTCGGCCGCGGCGAAGCCCTGGCCTGCTGGGCCGCGGTGCTACTGGAGCCGGCCCTCCGGAACCGCGACCTCAGGGGAGCGCCCTTCCAAGCGGCCGGCGGCAGCGGCCGACCGTAGCGCCCGACGCCCCTTAACCGAGCCGGCCCAGTAATGGGCCGGTCCGTCCCTGTACCCCTACCGGGTGCCATGCCGACGGCCTTTCGCGTCGGCATGTCCTGCCGATCAGCGGCTGAAAGCTGACGGCTGACGGCTGATAGCTCTCACTGACACGTCGTCCCGATCACCGCCACGAACGGATCAATGTCCGCAAACGCGACGCGGCCAGCGCAGTTCGTGTGGCCGGGACAGAACTCGCTCGCCTACCCCGTCGCCGCGCCCGCCCGGCGCGGTATACTGCCACTTTGATGGGGACCTCACAGGTCAGGGACCTGTGACCGTCACCTCGCGATTGCCGCCACGAACAAGTGGGGAGACGTCGCTATGGGCGTGCGCGCCCTTCGAGCCCGAATCGAGTGCGACCGTGAAACGCTCCTCCACCTCTGGCGCACCCACTGCGCCTTCAATCAGCGCCTGCTCAGCATCCTGACGAAGCTGTTCGGCATGCGCCGCGGCGAGCTCGGCGAAACCGCCGCGCGGCGTGCGCTCTACCAGCGCGTCGCGCGGTTTCTCCTCGCGCGCGACTCCAAGGACGCACCATACCTACTGAACAGTGTGAGCATTCAAGGTTGGAAGCCAGCTACGGCCCTCAAGATGAAAGTGAGGATGCCGGCGCCCGACGGCACACTGGCGGAGGTCAGCGCGGACACCTGGGCACCAGAGGCGGCCAAACTCTCCGCGCACGGCACGCTCGCGTACGACAAGGAGGCAGTACGTGACGGCCTGCCCGATTCGCTCTTCCAACCCATGCTCCGCGACGCGGTCGCCTATATCAGCGGCCACATCGAACTCGCTCGCAACTGGGAGGCCGAGCACGCCGACTGGCTCAAAGCCAAGGCGGAGTGGGAGGAAAAGGACGAGCACAAGAAATACCTCGCCCTGCGCCCGCGTTTCGACGCCTTCGAGCAATCCGTCGGCGGCAAAGCCGGCAAGCGCCGTGAACGCTGGCACCTCTACCTGACGTGGCTTCGCGAAAACCCCGCCCTCGCCGCGTGGCGAGGCGGGCCGCCGGCCGTCCATCCCTTGGACGCGAAGGCCACAGCGCGGGTCGCGAAAGCCAAACCGTGGAAAAAGCGCTCCGTCGAAGCCGACGAATTCTGGAAAGCCAACCCCGAGCTCCGGGAACTCGACAAACTCCACGGCTACTACGAGCGCGAGTTTGTCCGCCGTCGCAAAACCAAGAAGAACCCGGACGGCTTCGACCACCGCCCCACGTTCACGCTCCCGCACGCGGTCCTGCACCCGCGCTGGACGCTCTTCAACGCGCCCCAGACCAGCCCCCAGGGATACGCCGACCTCCGCCTGCCGCAGCGCCCGGGAACGCTCGGCTCGGTCAAGCTGCGGTTGCTCACGGGTGAAAAGGCGCCGGACGGGTGCCCGAACGAGTGGGTCGGTGTCCAGTTCCGGGCCGATCCGCGCCTCTCGCAATTCGCCGAGCGCGCTGAGGCCCAGGAAATCCGCAAAGGCAAGAAGAAGGGAACCCAGAAGACCGTCCGAGTATTCCGCTTCGTCGACCAGCAGCTCAATTGCGAACGCCCCGCGCAGATCAGTGGCGCCAAGCTCATTTTCAAGAACGTCAAGCTCAATGACGACGGCTCGCTCAAGTCCGCTACGCCGTATCTCGTCTTCGCCTGCACGATCGACAATTTGCCGCTCACTGAGCACGCGCGGGCGATTCAGTGGTCCGAAACCGGCGAGGTAACCAAGACGGGCAAGAAGCGCAAGGCTAAGAAGCTCCCCACGGGACTCGTAACCTGCGCCGTGGACCTTGGCCTTCGCAACCTCGCCTTTCTGACGCTCGCCACGAGCGGGGAAGGCCCGCAGAACAACACGCACGACGGCATCCGGGTATTGCGTTCCCGCAACCAGTGGCTCGCCTTGGAAGAGACCGCCGGCACCCACCCCGGCCGCTGGTCAGCGGGACCAGACCTCGCGCACATCGCCGCCCACAAGCGTGAAATCCGCCGCCTGCGCCGCCTGCGCGGCAAGCCGGTCAAGGGCCAGCAAAGCCACGTCGAGTTACAGGGGCACATCGACCACATGGGCCAGGACCGCTTCAAGAAAGCCGCCCGTGCGATCGTCAATTTCGCGCTCAACGTGGACCGTGCGGCCGGCCAGAGCGGGCAGCCATACCCCCGTGCCGACCTTCTTATTGTCGAGAAACTCGAGGGCTTCATACCCGACGCCGCACGTGAACGCGGCATCAACCGCGCCTTGGTCGCCTGGAACCGCGGTCAACTCGTTACGCGAATCAAGGAAGTCGCCGCGGATGCAGGTCTCAAGTTGTTCCCGGTCCACCCAGCCGGCACGTCGCAGTGCTGCAGCCGATGCGGCGCGCTCGGGCGGCGCTACTCCATCGTGCGCGACCAGCAGACGGGCGTGCCGGCCATCCGTTTCGGCTGGGTCGAGAAGTTGTTCGCCTGTCCGAATCGAGAATGCCCGGGGCGTGCGCCCGACAAACCCGACCAGCCGTTTACGTGCAACGCCGACCACAACGCGTCGCTCAATCTTCACCGGCGCTTCGTCCTGGACGACAGGGCTGTCGCAGCGTTCTTTGCGTGGAAGAACAAGACCAACGCCGAACGTGAGCGCGAGCTGACCCAGATGGATCAGGCACTCCGCCCCGAACTTGAAAAACTCCACCGATTGCCTCTCGCCGAGCTGGCCACACCCTTCTGATTCCGTGGTATACTGCACTCGTGGAGCATCGGCGGGGTCGCGTCCGCCCGCCCAGCGGCTATAGGCAGGCCGGGCAGCCACGCAGCCGTCGTTCCTGAGTGTCAACACGTGCTGGCCCTAAGGCGCTCGCGCCGATGGGGACCCGACAACGGCGGGGCGACCCGCCCGCGGCGGCACGGACGGCGACGGCATCGATCAGCTTCGCGTCGGCCCGGCTTTTGCCCGACCGGCGCGCCGGGTCTTTGACAAGTCGGTGCGATGCGGCCGTCGCCGCGCGGGCCGCGAGTGCGACGGTCCTGAAGGGGGCGCCTGGGCACGCTCGCGGCTGCGTTCCGTGCGCGCCATGCAGCTTGTTATTGCCCCCTCGAGTGGTGTTCATGCCGTCACGCAGGCCAGAACCTCGTCACGCTCGTCAGAGCGTTCGAAAGTGTCGTGCCTCGGGTCACTTCGGAGTGTGCCCGCCGCGTCCCCCGACGCGACCCTGATCGATGGACACTGCAATCCGATCGTCCGTGTGTCCTCCAGGATCGCCGCGTCCCCCGACGCGACCCTGATCGATGGACACTGTCCCCCCTGCCGCAGCGTCGCCCGGGCGCCGAGCCGCGTCCCCCGACGCGACCCTGATCGATGGACACACGATGTACCTGGCGGGGATGCGTGATCCGTCGTGCCGCGTCCCCCGACGCGACCCTGATCGATGGACACTCGGCCGTCAAGTGTGAATTTGGGCAATCTGGAGCGCCGCGTCCCCCGACGCGACCCTGATCGATGGACACCGCAGCGTCCCCTCGATGGTGTCGAGGCGGTCCCGCCCCGTCCCCCGACGCGACGCTGATCGATGGACACAATTTGAAAAACGCGTGGCAACCCGTGTTCCGTGCCCCGTCCCCCGACGCGACCCTGATCGACGGACACAGCTTGTTCGTCTTGCACACGCTGGCCGCCGAGCTGCCGCGTCCCCCGACGCGCCCCTGATCGATAAACGCACCTCGTCGTACCGGATCCACGCCCCGCCCCTGCCATCAGCCGCGAAAAACGCACAGAATCGCGCACCCGCCGCCAATCCCGCCCAAACCCCCCGCCGCGCCTTGCCCGCCGCACTTTCTATGCTAGTATTCCTAGTATGACCGCCCCGTCTCCCCGCGCCCGCCCGGCCCACCTTTCTCATTTCCCCGTCTCTCATCTCCCCTTTTCCTGTTTACCGGTTCCCCGCCGCGCCCGTCGGCCCCTTCGCCCCTTCGGCCCTCCGCTCCCGCGCCCTCGTTCAAGATCGCCATTTGCGCCCCGCACAAACACGGCACTCTTGGCAGCCTTCGCCCCACGTGCTCCAAAACGCGATTTTATCGCCCCACCAAGGCGCTCTTTGGCCACCTTCCCCCGCCAAGAGCGCCAACCCTGCCCCTGCACCCCTGT
This sequence comes from Phycisphaerales bacterium, assembly GCA_003162245.1. GTDB lineage: Bacteria > Planctomycetota > Phycisphaerae > UBA1845 > Fen-1342 > Fen-1342. The sequence continues at coordinate 10,509 of PMMM01000072.1, read as the reverse complement.
TTCACACGTTTCAAGAGTCTCATTTGCGCCCCGTACAACCATGATACTCTTGATACCCTTCGGCCGAAACGCTCAAAACGGCGTTTTTATCGCTTCACCCCGATACTCTTGCATCGCCCGCCGCCCCCGGCCGCACGGCCTCGCCGCCTACGGCTTCCCGGCCGCATCGGGCCCGAAGTTGATCCGCTCCCGCTCCACCACCAGCGGCCGCTTGCGCACCTGGAAGTGAATCGCGCTGATGTACTCGCCCAGCACCCCGAAAAAGAAGAGCTGCACGCCGGAGAAGAAGAAGATCGCCACGATCAGCGTCGGCACGCCCGGCGGGGCGAAACGCCGGTAGTACAGGACGTTGACCGCCAGCGTGATGAGCGCGTACGCCAGGCTCACGACCGACAGCGCGAACCCGCTGAACAGGCACAGCCGCATCGGCACGTTCGTGAACGAGATCAGCCCGTTCAGCCCCTGGTCGATCAGGTGATACAGCCGGTTCTTTGAACGCCCCTTCTTCCGCGCCCGCCAGGTGAACGGCACGCCCACCGCCCGGAACCCGCAGCTCGCGATCATCCCGCGGATGTACGGGTAGTAATCGTCGCACTGCCGCAACGCTTCCACCACCACGCGGTCGATGAGCTGAAACTCCCCGACGTCCGGCGGAATGTGAATATCCGCAAACCGGTTGACCAGCCGGTAGTATCTCCGCCGCACCGACCGCATCACCAGCCCCTCCTCGCGGTTGGCGCGGATCCCGTACACGATCTCGTACCCCGCTTCCCACCGCCGCACGAACTCGACGATCACCTCCGGCGGGTCCTGCAAGTCGGCCGGCAGCAGCGGCACAACCGCGTCGCCGGCCGTCGCGAGCAGGGCGTTGAAGACCGAGCGTGACGGGCCGAAGTTGCGGGCATTGAGGATCACCTTGACCCGCGGGTCGTCGGCCGCCAGCTTCCGCAGCAGCGGCACCGTCTGGTCGGCCGAGGCGTTGTCGCAGAACACGTGCTCGTAGTCGTAGCCCGCCAGGTCCTGGGCAAAGAGCCGCTTGACCGCCTCGTAGCAGTCCACGACGTTCAGCTCTTCGTTCCACACCGGCGTGACGACGCTGATGAGCTTCCTGCGTGTCGCGGTCATGTCCGCCATCCGCCCGCCCTTTCAGTCTTCGACGATCTCCGGGATCCGCCGGATGCGCGGATCGGTGAACACGTCGGTCTCGTCGCGGCTCGTGCTGGAGAATTCGGATACGATCGCGCCTTCGTCGCCGGCCTGAAACCAGTGCAGCGTGTCGGCGGGGATCGTGTACTGGTCGCCGGGCTGCAACTCGATCTCCCGAAAGACTGTGTAGTACGGCTCGCTGCCGGCGGGCACGCGGGCCCGCAGCGGCCGCGCCGGCGTCCCCGGCACGTACAGCCACACCCGCCCCCAGCGGCACCGGAACGTCTCGGTCTTCCCGGCCGCGCCGGCGACCGGCGGATGCCGGTGCTCCGGACACGTCTGCCGCGGAAACAGGATCAGCTCCTTCGCGCAGTAGCGGTCGTTGTTGACGTATACCAGGAGCTGCAGCCCCGTCCGCTCCGGCTCGCCCAGACCCAGCTCAGCCACCTCGATGCCGGCCGCTTCCTGGGGTGTGACGGCAATCCCTACCCTTTTCAGCATCTCGAGCGCCCGCGCCTGCGCGCGCTGCACCGCACTGCGTTTGATCATCCGGCACGTCCTCTGGCCAGGGCGTACACCGCCGCTGGCCGGAGCAATTCTCGTCTGTGGAGCACCCGGGTTCAACGGCCCGGCCGGCGCGGCTTTGAACGTCATGCCTCCGGTCCGGGACCGTCCGTGTCGCCTTTGACGTGGGGCGGCTGCGGCACGATCGGCAAGCGGACGCGGAACTCGGCGCCGCCGTCCGGCGGGTCGGCCAGCTCGATGTCGCCACCCAGCTCGCGCACGATCTTCCGCGCCACCGCGAGACCCAGCCCGGTGCCCCCCTGCCCCTTGGAAGACCGAAACGGCTCGAAGACCTGGGCCCGCATGTCGGCCGCCACGCCGGGGCCGTTGTCGGCGACCGCGAGCAGGATCTCCCGGCGGTCGGCGGCGAAGCGTGTGCGGACGTTGATGATGCCGTTGCCCTTCGCCACCGCGTCGATGGCGTTGGTCACGATGTTGAGGACGACCTGGTGGACGCCGTCGTAGTCGAGCGGCGCCGAGGGCACGTGCTCGTCCAGGTCGGCCAGCAGCACGACGTGTTTGTCGTCCGCCTGCTTCTGCACCAGGCCGATGACATCGTCCACGACGCGGTTCACCTGCACCGGTTCGAGACGCGGTTCGCGCTGCTTGCTGAACGCGAGCATGTTGAGCATCAGGTTGTAGGAACGGTCGAGGTTCCGCTCGACGATCTGCCAGCCCTGCGTGACTGTGGGCAGTTCCCGTTTGTCCAGCCCGCGTTGCAGGATATCCGCCCCGCTGCGCATGCCCTGGAGCAGGTTCTTGATGTAGTGCGACAGATATGCCACCGTCTCGCCCGCGGCCGCCAGGCGTTCGCGCTGCATGTGCTGCTGCACGAGCCGGGCGTTCTCAATGGCCAGGCCCGCCTGGTAGCCGACCGCGGTCACCAGCCGCAGCTCGTACTCGTTGTACGTGTGCCGTGTGACCGAACAGTCCAGGTGGATGACACCCAGCACGTGCTCGCGCGCCACGATGGGTGCACAGATCACCGAGCGCAGCCCCAGGTTCTGCACGCTCTTGCCGCTGCGGAAACGTGCGTCGGTTACGGCGTTGGATGACAGCACGCCCTCGCGCGATTGCACCGCGTGATTGAGAATCGTGCGCGACGCGATGATGGTCTTTCCATCGAGCTCGCGCTCCGCGGCCTGATCGCGGAAGCGCACGACTTCCGGCATAAGATCGTCGGTCTCCTCGTCGCGCACGAAGACGACGCCGCGCTCGACCTCCACCTCGCGGAAGATGATGTCCATGACGCGCTGGAGAAGCTGGTCCGTTGGCAGCAGGCTGCCGATCACCTCCGTCAACTCCCGCATCATGTTCCAGGCCTTGACGGCGTAAGCGGTCTCGGGCGCGGCCAGCACGACGCTGTCATCGTTCGATGGGACGCTGGCCACTACAGCGGCATCCAGCGTCAGGCTGCCGGCATCGAGCGTGACCAGGTCGCGCGGGATCGCGCTGCCCGAAAACTGCTGCATGGCCTCGTCGCCGGTGTAGGCCAGGAGCGTGCCGCCCAGGCGGATCTGATCGCCGTGCTTGAGGCGCGTCGGCTTCGCGATGCGCACGCCGTTGACGTACGTGCCGTTCGCGCTATTCAGGTCGACGAGCATCCAACTGCCATCGGCGACGCGCAGCTCGGCATGCCGCCGGCTAATCGTCTGATCGGTGAGCGGAAGCTGATCGCTGCCGCGCCCGATGACGGCGACGTCGTCGGCGGTGCGTAAGGTGCGGCCCTTGTCCGGGCCTTGCAACACGATCAGTGTGGCCAATTTAAGCTCCGACCGAACTGCGTGCTCACGGGCGACCGGCGCCCGACGTGGGGAGAGCCCCGGGCACATCACCGCAAGCACCGTCCTCCATGACTCGCCGGGCACGCGGCCCGCAGGGCACATCCCAGCGTGCGCTGCGAACTACAGACACTCGGAATCTCCGCGCGGTGCGGAGACTCTTCGCCAGCCTACGGCCGGCACGGGGGTCGGCCGCTACCTTGGGTTGTGGGCCGAGCCCGAGCTGCGGGCACGGGCTCTCCTTACTTATATTACCCGCCCCAAGAGTCCGCGCCGCACTTACGAGCTTTCGCGGCCATCGGTGCGCGACCTCGCGTCGATCTGAGCTCCGCAACGTTGTGCAGAGGCGTACACGCCGCCGACGACGGCCCAACCGGGGCCCATCGACCGCAGGCTCGCCGGACCCTGGTGCGAGCGACAGCCCGTGCGCAGCGTCGCGGTTGCCGCCGGACTCATCCGGCCACGGGGGACGGCTGCGGCTGCACCTGGTCGGCGTGCACGTGGGTGGCCGCCAGCCCCTTGGCCGTCTCCACCAACTCGTATTCGACGTGCTCACCCTCGCGGAGTGACCGGAAGCCCTCGCCCTGGATGCTGGAGTAATGGACGAAAACGTCCTCGCCCATTGGTCCGATAATGAAGCCATAGCCCTTCTTGGTGTCAAACCACTTCACGCTTCCGCCCGTCATGGCACCGACCTCCGAGAGCCGCGCAGACATGCAGAAGACGACTCACGTACAAACGTGCGTCCACGAATCGAACACACCCGATCCGGACGACCGCTGGCCGTACGGCGCAGCTTACGCTGCCCGTTCGTGGCCGGCGCAAGAACTCACGCGTGACATGACCGGCCGAAATGCGGCTCGCCCGGTGCGTGCGGTAGAAGGGGCCGAACGCCCTTCCGTTACCCGCGCGCCTTGACCTCTGACTTACCCTGGCTCTCTCCGGCCGCCCGCATGGCGGCCTTACGCGATAATTTTACCCGCCCCTGCTCGTCAATTGCAATCACTTTTACCTTGACGACATCCCCGATCTTAACCACGTCGCCGACGCTCTTTACGTAGTTCTCGTCCAACTCACTGACGTGGCACAGGCCGTCCTGACCTTCCTGGATCTCGATAAAGGCACCGAAATCCTTGATGCTGATGACGCGGCCCTCGTAGACCCGGCCGATCTGGACGTCCTCGGTGATCCGCTCGACCATCTCGCGGGCGCGATTCGCCCCGGCGGAGTCCGTGCACGCGATGCAAACGGTCCCGTCGTCTTCAATGTCGATCTGGGCTCCGGTTTCAGCCTGAATGGCCTTGATCATCTTGCCGCCCGGACCGATCAGCTTGCCGATCTTCTCGGGGTTGATCTTCAAGGTGAGGAGCCGCGGGGCATACTCGCTGATTTCGGGCCGGGGCTTCGCGAGGACTTTGTCCATCTGATCGAGAATGTGCATCCGACATTTGTGCGAGAGCGCCAAGGCCTCGACCATGATCTTGGCGGGCAGGCCCTTGGACTTGATGTCGAGTTGGACGCCGGTGATCCCCTTCCGCGTGCCGGCGACCTTGAAGTCCATGTCGCCGAAGTGGTCTTCCTCGCCGATGATGTCCGCGAGCAGCTTGTAGCGCCCGTCGTCCTCCATGACCAGGCCGACCGAGATACCGGCGACCGCCCCCTTCATCGGCACGCCCGCATCCATCAGCGCCAACGACCCGCCGCACACCGACGCCATCGAGCTGGAGCCGTTGGACTCCAGAATGTCGCTTACGAGGCGGATGGTGTAGGCGAACTCCTCCGGGCCGGGCAGCACGGCCTCCAAGCTGCGCTCCGCCAAGGCTCCGTGACCGATTTCGCGGCGTCCGGGCGATCCGATGCGGCGCACCTCCCCGACCGAGAACGGCGGGAAGTTGTAGTGGAGCATGAATTTCTTGCTGTATTCCTCCAGCAAGTCGTCGATGATCTGCTCGTCGCGGGAGGTGCCGAGCGTGCAAACCACCATCGCCTGCGTTTCGCCCCGCGAGAACAGCGACGAGCCGTGCACCCGCGGCAGCCAGCCGACTTCGCACCCGATCGGGCGGACCTCGTCGAGCTTGCGGCCGTCGGCACGCCGACTCTCACTGAGGATCATGTCGCGGACGATATGCTCCTCGATCGAAGAGATGGCCGCCGTGACTTCCCCCGCGGCGTGCTTGGGCTGGAGCTCGCTCTTCGGGCAGTACTCGGCGACGGCACGCTCGTAGATCGCCTCGACGGCATCGTTTCGCTCCTGCTTGCCCTTGGTCCGCTTGGCCGCCCGCAGGCCTTCCAGTACCTTGCCGCGCAGCTCATCGAGGAACGCCGTGTCCTTCTCCGGAGCCTGCCAGGTCTTGGGCTGCCCCGCCTGGCGCTCGAGTTCCTGGAGCATTTCGCAAATCGGCCGGACGCCCTGCTCGTGTCCGAATTGGATGGCCTCGGCAATCACGCTCTCGGGCAGCTCGCGGGCCCCAAGCTCGATCATGGTGACGGCCTGGAGATGGCCGGCGACCACGAGATCGAGGTCCGAGTACTCGAGTTGGGCGATCGTGGGGTTGATGACGAACTTGCCGTCTACGCGTCCCACGCGCGCGCCGGCAAACGGCCCGTGGAACGGGATGGGCGAGACCGCGAGCGCCGCCGCCGCGGACACCAGCCCGATCACGTCGGGATCGTTCTGCAGGTCGGCGGCCAGGACCATGATCTGGACCTGGATCTCGTCCTTAAAGCCGTCCGGAAACAGCGGGCGCATCGGGCGGTCGATCAACCGGCTGGTCAAGACCTCCTTGAGGGTCGGGCGACCTTCGCGCTTGAAAAAGCCGCCGGGGAACTTGCCGGCAGCGGACATTTTCTCGCGATAATCAACGGTCAGCGGGAAGAAATCCACGCCGACACGCGGATCGGCGGAGACCACCGTGCCGAGCACGACGGTATCGCCGTAGCGGACGATCGCGGCTCCCGCCGCCTGCCGCGCCACCTTCCCAATCTCGATCGACAGTACGTTTCCCCCAAGGGGGCGTTCCACCTTCAAAGTCATCTCTGCTTACTCTCTTTTCTCTCTGTCCCTGGCCGCACGACCGCACTCCGTGGCCTGCCGGGGCCGATTCCCGGACTTCGCCCAGTCCCACGCGGGCTGTAACCGCCGGGCCCGACGACCACGGACAGGCAACGCTCCGGTCCGTTTATTTACGCAATCCCAGCTTCGCAATCGTGGCGAGGTAGCGCTCACGGTTGTCCCGGGCGAGAAACTTCAGGAGGCCCGAGCGTTTGCCGACCATCTTGAGCAACCCGCGTCGGGAGGAGTGATCCTTTTTGTGGATCTTCAGGTGCTCCGTGAGCTGCGTGATGCGTGCGGTGAGCAGCGCGATCTGCACTTCGGCCGACCCCGTGTCCCCCGGGTGCCGCCGATGTGTCTGCACGACCTCGGTCTTCTGTTCGTCTCTCAAAGGCATCGCCCAACCTCTCTTTCACTTGGGCCGGCCTCAGCCCAACCCCTTGGGCGGGGATTGCGCCGGGGCCGCCTGCCAACTGTAAGCCGACAGTATAGGTCCTTCCGGCCTGCCCGGCAAGCCGCCGTCCCCCCGTCCGGCCAGATCATAAACCAGCGCCGGTTTGCGTGAAGTCGGCGGCGGTCCGACGGTATAATAACATGAAGGACCGCTGGCCGAGCGGGTTTAGCGAAGCGTTCAAGGGAAAGCGAGGCACCCATGTTCTGTCGTACACATCGCGGTGGTTATCGTTTGCTCGTAGCGTGCCTGGCCCTGGCGGCAGGCGGCCCGGCCTGGGCCCAACTGCGAGTGGCCGCCTGGAACATCTCCACCTACTACGGCGAATCGAACCGGACCGTCCCCATTCAAACGGTTGTGTATGGCGTGTTTAATGGGCGCTCCATGTCGCCGGACATCATCCTGGGCGAGGAGTTCATGAACGTCGGGGCGCTGCAGCCGTTCAAGGACGCGCTGAACACGGCGCCGGGCAGCCCGGGTGATTGGGACGGCGACTTTGTGGCCGGTCCGCCGAGCGACCCCGAGGGCACCGGTTTCTTCTACCGCACCAGCAAGGTCGTCTACCTGGGGTACATGATCGCGTCGCAAGGCGGCGCATCGCCCAACCCGCCGCGGAACACCCCTCGGTTCAAAGTCCATTTGCAGGGCTACACGTCCGCGAAGGCCGTGTTGTGCTGCTACGGCACGCACATGAAGGCCGGTACCACCGCGGACGACATGACCCGCCGGCTGACGGAAGCGACGAACATCCGGAACAACGCCCAACTCATGAATCCGGATTGGAGCTTCCTGCTGGGCGGCGACTACAACATGCAAAACTCGAGCGAAACGGCCTACCAGGAGCTGGTTGCGAGCCAGAGCAACAACGAGGGTCGCCTTTTCGACCCCATCAAGAGCCCTGGAGCCTGGATCGACAATTCGGGCTTTCGATTCATACATACGCAGGATCCAGTCGCGTCGAACGGCGGGATGGATGACCGTTACGACCAGATCCTGGTTTCTGACAATCTGATCGACAGCGGCGGCCTCGATTACATCGGGGATGCGAACATCCCCTACAGCACCACCACCTGGAACGACGCCAATCACTCCTACCGAGCCTGGGGAAACGACGGCACGAGCTTCAACCTGGGTCTGACGACGACCGGCAACACGATGGTCGGCCCCACGATCGCGCAGGCCATCATCACCTGCGCCACGACCGCCGGCGGGCACATCCCGGTGTTCCTTGACCTGCGCGTGCCGGCGGTGGCCGGCTCGGATACGACGGTTGACTTTGGCCAGGTCCCGCAATACTCGGCGGCGCAGGCGACGCTGGAGGTGTGGAATGCCGGCAACGTGGCGCTGTGGAACGTCGCGGGCATCGACCTTCTGCGGTACACGCTCGCGGCCAGCACGGGCTTCACGGCGCCGGGCGACAACTTCACGGACGCCGCGGGCGACCCGCACAACGCGCATCTCATCACGATGGATACGTCCACGCAGGGCGTCAAAAGCGGGACGGTGACGATCACCTCCAACGCGCCGGACCAGCCGAGCCGCGTGGTCACGCTCCTTGGGGAAGTCGTGGCCCCCGGCGGCTGTCCGGGCGACATGAACTGCGACGGCCGAGTCACGTTCACGGACATCGACTTGTTCGTCGCGGCCCTCGCCGGGCAGTCCGCCTGGACGCACTGGCCGTGTCCGTGGCAGAACGGGGACTGCAACGGTGACGGCAACGTGACCTTCGCCGACATCGACCCGTTCGTGGCGGTGATCGGTACGACGTGCCCGTAGCACATGCGGTGCGTCGCAGACGCGCCGTACGCCTGTTATTGGTGGCGGCGTCGCGGACTGCTACGTCTCGTGTTTGCTGAACCACACACCCGCGACCGTCTGCGCCAGGATGCGCACGTCCAGGCCGAGGCTCCAGTTGCGGATGTAGTGCACGTCGTGCTGGATGCGCTTCTTGATGGACGTGTCGCCGCGCAGGCCCTTGATCTGCGCGTAGCCGGTCATGCCGGCCTTCATCTTGTGCCGCAGCATGTAATTGGGGATCTCGTGCTTGAATTCGGCGATGAACTCTGGCCGCTCCGGCCGCGGGCCCACCAACGACATCTCGCCGCGCAGCACGTTGAACAGATTCGGCAGCTCGTCCAAGCTGGTCCGCCGCAGAAAAACGCCGATGCGCGTGCGGCGTGGGTCGTCGGCCGTCGTCCATCCGGGGCCGGCGACCTCGGCGTCCGTCCGCATCGTGCGGAACTTGAGCATGGTGAATTCGCCCCCGTCAAAACCCATTCGCCGCTGGCGATACAGCACCGGGCCGGGGCTGGTGAGCTTGATGACCAACGCAATCATGGCCATCGCCGGCAGCGCTACCAGCAGGCAGAGGCTGCCGACGGCCAGGTCAAACGTCCGCTTGGCGATCGCGTTGCGGCCGTACAGCGGCGTCTGCCGTAACGACAGGATCGGCACGCCGTCGAGCTGGCTGACGTCCGGCCGCATGGCGTAGCTCGGATTCATGTCCGGCACGAGCCGCACGTCGGCCAGCGAGGTCTGCAACGCGTCGAGCAGCTCCAGCGTCCGGTCGCTCTGCGCCGCCGGCAGCGCGATAAAGACGGCGTCCACCGGATTTCGTTCGACGATGGCATACAGGTCGCACATCGGTCCGTAGACCGGCAGGCCGAGCAGCGCGCCCGGCTCGGTCCGGTCGTCGACGAAGTACGCCACCTCGATGCCCGTCCACGGGTTCCGCCGCAAGGCGTGCAACAACCGCTGGGCAATGCGCCCGCTGCCGACGATCGCGGCGTACCGGCGGTTCATTCCCTGCCGCCGTAGTTGCCGCAGGATGACGCGCACGATGAACCGGAAGAGCGTGAAGCAGGTCGTGCCGACGACGGCGTACGTGGCGACGAACCAGCGGGAAATCTTGTTGCTGTGCGGCAGGGCGTAGTCGATCAGGACGACGACGACGACGGCCACGCAGAACGCCTTCAGCACGTCGCGCGTTTCGCGGAAGAGCCCTTCGCTCCGCCGCGGGCGATACAGCCGCAGGCGGTAGAACACGACGAGGTGGGCCGCGACGACGACCGGCAACATGGGGAGGAACTTGTCCCACAGCTCGGGCACGCCCTTCGTCGGGTCGATCGGCAGGTACTGGAAGCGGATCCAGTAGCTCAGCAGCCAGCCCGTGCTGATCGCCAGGGCGTCGGCGATGACCAGGCCGATGAGCATGAGGTGGCCATGCTGCTTGAGCATACGTGCCCATTATCGCGGTCCCCAGGCGCGACGGAAAGCCGCCCGCCCTACTGCTTGTGCTCCGGATGTGACTGCTCTTTGTGGATGCGGCGGGTCGGGCGGTCTGGCGAAGGCGGTCGTGGCATACGACGGCGGGGCGCGCAGCGGGGGCGCGAAGGGCGGCCAGAACCGGTTATTTCGGCGACAAGCGCGGTTCGGGTCCGGAATCGGAATGTGTTTTGGTGTCCCCGGTCCTCATGGTGGGCGGCGTTGTGCAGGCGACGACGACGTGTCACCAG
>PMMM01000243.1 GCA_003162245.1 Phycisphaerales bacterium | reverse complement strand
AACTAAGCGGAATGCGTATCAGTAGATCGCGGTCGAACATCATCGGCTCCTGTGCACCTTGCTCTTGGGATTGTACGCCGCACCGGGTCGTGCGCACGCGGCGGCTTTGTCGGCAGCATCAAAATCGTTCTGGACGGACAGAATACAAAGGCAGCGCTGTTCGTCATGATGCTGTTGTACCGCGACGCTCTGTTTTGCTGCGTCTTTCCGCAGGGACGTGCGGAAGCGTTCCTGGAAGACCTTCGCCGGCCGTTCGAGTTCTTCGCCGGTGTGCCGCGGGATGCGATGCTCAATCTGCGATCTCACGCTTCCCGCCCGTCCCACAGCGCGGTACCGTTAACGAAAAGGCGGCGGTCTGGCGACCCAGCTCAAGAGTGCGGCGTTCGTCAGGAAGAGGATTTGGACATGTGCAACCGCACGATCGCGATTTCCGTGGCCCTGCTGCTCGTTCTCGCCTCTGGGCCGATGTTCGCTCGGGCGCAATTCGCTGCGGAGTCGTGGGCCGGCGACGGCGCTGCGACATCCGACGCGAGACTGTCCGCCGATGAGCTTGCAGAACTGCTGGCGCCCATTGCGCTGTACCCGGATGTGCTGCTGGCCCAGATTCTGCCCGCCGCGACCTACCCGCTGGACATCGTCAAGGCCGCCCGGCTCCTGCGGCAGAATGCCGATCTGAACAAACTCGACGAGCAAGATCTGGACCCGTCGGTGCTGTCGATCGCACGGTATCCCGAAATCCTGAGCAAGATGGATCAGGACCTGGACTGGACGAACGCCCTCGGCGCTGCGTTTCTAAGCCAGCCGGACGACGTGATGGACGTGATCCAGGACCTGCGGGCCCAGGCGAGGGCCTCGGGCGCACTTCGGACCACCCCGCAAGAGACCGTCACGATGGACCAGGATGTGATCCGCATCGTTCCGACGGAGCCGCAAGTCGTCTACGTGCCGGAGTACGACCCCGCAACCGTTTACGTGGATACGGGCACGTTCGCAGCCCCCTCGATCAGCTTTGGCGTCGCCGTGTCGCTCGGCGCCTGGCTCGACAAGGATTGCGACTGGAACCATCGGCATGTCGTCTACTGCCGGCCAGGGTACTGGGGCGGCTACACGCACCGCGGCATGGTGGCTTGGGGCAGCGGCTGGACGGCGACCGTCGGCCGGCACAGCGCCGTCGTGATCGGTGACCGCGGCGGAACGGCCTGGAGCCGGTACGGCACCCATGGACGCCCAATGTACACGGGCCGCTATTCGCTGGCCCCCAGCGGGAGCCACTTCGACACAGGCCACCCGACCGGCATCGACCAGAACCGCAATACCATCCCTGGTCTGTCCCTTTTCCGCGGCCTGCGCAATTTACAGAACCTGGCGATCCGCGGGCATTCACCCGTCCCGCGACCGGGCGGCGACCAGCCGAGACTCCTCAATCGGAGCCCCGCTCGTGTGCCGACCCCTCGCTCGAGCGCGGCGGGTGCGCAGCGTCCGAGCGCGTTCGGCGGCGTGAGGCCCAATAGTGATGTGCGCAGGCAGTCCGAGCGGGGCGCGCAGAGCCGCGATGCCGTCCGTCCGCGTCCGAATCCACCGGCACCGCGACCCGCCGCACCGCCCCCCAGCGTAAACCGCCCAACGCCAACGCGGTCCGGCAGCGCGTTTCGCCCCGGCGGCAGTAACACCAGCGGAGCGAGCAACCGTGGCGCGGCGAGCCGCGGTGGGGCGAATCCCGCCGCACGACGGCCCTAGACCGCCGCATCCAGCAAGAAGTGATACGTGATCGAGCGTCTCCCGAGACACCAGCGCATGAGGTCAGACACGACAATGTCCGCTAAAAGCCAAATCCGCCTGCTGATCGTTTACTGTCTGGTGGCGGTGCCCGTCGCGCTCGCGCAGGTCCCCGCGACCACGTCCGCTCCGGCGCGCACGACCGACGAACAGACGACGTTTGCCAGCCCGGAAGAGGCGGTGAAAGCGCTCGCCGAGGCTACCAAGGCCAGGGACAAGGAGGCCATCCACAAGGTCTTCGGGCCCGCCGTCAAGGAGCTCGTGTCCGGCGACGAAGTGCAGGATCGCGAGGACTTCGAGGAGTTCTCCAAGGCGCTCGCGGCGATGACCGAGCTCGTCAAGAAGGACGACAGCACGGTCATCCTGCACATCGGGAAGGAGAACTTTCCGTTCCCGATTCCGATCGTGAAAAAGGACGGCAAGTGGTTCTTCGACACCGCCGCCGGCAAGGAGGAGATCCTGAACCGCCGCGTCGGCGAAAACGAGCTGGACACGATCAAGTTCTGCCGCGCGTACGTCGAGGCGCAGTTCGAGTACTTCTCCAAGGACCGCGACGGCGATGATGTGCTGCAGTACGCGCAGAGATTCGTCAGCACCGAGGGCAAGAAAAACGGCCTGTACTGGAGCACGAAGCCGGACGAGCCGCTCAGCCCGCTGGGTGAGCTGGCCGCGCAGGCCACGGCCGAGGGCTATGGCAAGAGCGACAAGAAGGACCACCGGCCCGAGCCGTTCCACGGCTACTTCTTCAAGATCCTCACGAAGCAGGGCGCCAAGGCCGCCGGCGGCCAGTATGACTACGTCATCAACGGCCACATGCTGGCGGGATTCGCCCTGGTCGCCTGGCCGGCGACCTGGGGCAACTCCGGCGTGATGACGTTCATGGTGAGCTCCAACGGCAAGGTGTACGAGAAGAACCTGGGGGAGAAGACGGCCGAGCTCGCCAAGGACATGACCGAGTACAACCCCGACGAGACCTGGACGGTCGTGAAGAACTGACGCTCGCTCGGTCGTCGAGGGCCTGGGGCCGAGGGGCCTGTCCCGGTCGAAAACCCTGGCGGCCGAGAGCCTGGCATTGCGACGGGAACCTCGCGTCCTGGGAACGGACAGAGGTAGCTGAACGAGCGGCGCAGCCGGGCTAATCCGAGCCATGGCGCGCCGGCACGGTGGACACGCTGGTCGCGACCCCGTCTTATGCTGGCGCGAACGTCTCCCCGATCATCGGCTGAAGCTGAAAACGGTGGGCTGGGCTACGCGCACGTAGTCCGTGACGCTCATGATGATCGATGTGGTAAGCGACCCCGCATTGAACGCGATTCTCTCGTTTTCCACGATCGAGCCATCGACGAATAAGTCGAACGGCAAGACCGGCCTGCCGAATGGCGGAACAGCGCCCGGCGTCAGCCCCGTCATCCCAAGTAGCTCCTCTCCGGTGGCGAAACGCGATTCCTTTGCGCCGAAATGCTGCTTGATCGCAGCGGAGTCGAGTTTCCGGGCCGCACTGAGCACGAACAGCCGGAATGCTCCATCGACTTTGAGGACCAGCGCCTTGCCGCCCACCTCGAGTTCTTCGCCCCGGGCGCGGGCGGACTCCTCCGACGTCCGCGTCGGCGCGTGCTCGATCTCGCGAAAAGCGATCCCCGCCACGCGCAGCAACTCTCGAATCCGGCCCAGGACGTCATCTGGCACTGCGATACTCCACCCAATGCGGACACACGTGTTCGGGCATGCTCTCGATCGACCTCCTATCCAGACGACACCCGCGTGCGTCATCCCCGCACGGCCCAGCGCACCAGATCCACGAGTTTGGGCGTCTTACCCTGCATGAGAATGCCCACGCGGAAGACCCGTCCGGCCACCCACACGCAAAATGTCGTGAAGATGGCCACGCCCGCCAGGCCGGCCCACGGCTGCCAGGCTGGAATTCCCATCGGGGAGGTCTGCCGCAGCAACATCAACATGGGCGTGCACGGCGGGATCAGCGACATCCACGTCGAGAAGCTGCTCTGGGGCTCCCTGACCACGTTGAGCCACACGAACAGGGGGATCATCACGATGAGCCAGACCGGCAACATCAACGACTGTGCCTCTTTGAAGTCGTTGCACGCCGCGCCGATGGCGATGAACAAGGCCCCGTACAGGCATATGGCCGCGATCTGGTACAGCAGGAACCACGGCAAAACGTGGAACGGAACGTAGTGCAACACGCCGAGATACCCGGCTGCCACGAGCCCGCCGCCCATGTAGATCGCCAGCACCGTGAGCGAGACTCCCACGCTGCCCAGCAGCTTGCCCATCATCATTTGAAACGGGCGTACCGACCCCAGCAGAACCTCGGCAATCCGCTGCATCTTCTCTTCCAGCACCGCATTGATCAGCGGCGTCGCCCCAACCGTGATCATCAGGAACATCAGCATCATGGTGACCATGGGCAAGGCCAGCGCCAGCCCCTCGTTGCTGTGTTCCGCCTGTGTGATACCGCCCGTGGCCGCATTCACGCTGACGAGCCCCAGGCTTTCGACGGAAATGGGGTGCATCAACCGATTGACCGTCGCTTCGTTCAGGCCCGCCTCCGCAATCCGAAGATTGCGCAAACGGCTGTTGATCACTCCGTCCAGCCAGCCGCGCGCCTCGTCCATAATGGCGTTCTCAGCGTGGTATTCGATGCGACATGACGCGACGTCGCGGCCGGGGTGTACGACGTCCGGGCCGATCTCCACGAAAGCGTGCAGCTCGCGGTGACGCACGCGGTTGGACAACTCCAGCCGTTGGGCATCGGGCGCGTCGTCGCGCGGCGGCACGGGCTCGATGATATATGCGGGCTGAATCTGTTTGCCTGTGGCCGAGTCGCGTATCTCGGCTTGGTTGCGCTCCTGCGCCGCCTGCACCAGGAACGACGCAATCACGCCCGAATGGTCGACCACTGCAATCCGCCGGTCGGACGTATCGACCTGATGCTCCAGGAGCTTCATGGCGATGACGCCGCTGCCCATCAGGATCGGCATCAGCACGACCATGATGACGGTCGCCTTCGTCCGCAGGGCGGCGTTGTACTCCCGCACGGCGAGCTTGAGGATCTTACGCATGTTTCACCTCCCGGGCCTCGGGACCGGCGATCCGCACGAAGATGTCGTGCAGCGACGGCCGGGCCAGCTCGAAGTGCCGGACGCGGGCCTGGGCCATGATCGCGGCGAGTACCTGTTGCGGATCGCAGCCGTTGCTCGTGCGCAGTTCCTGCAACTGACCGTGGTCGTTGACCCGCTCCACTCCAGGGAGCCGGTGCAGGATGGCCGGATCGCCGTCGATGCGTACGCGAATCGTGTCGCTGCCGTAGCGGTCCTGGATCGCGGTGAGCGTGCCGTCGAGCACCTTCCGGCCCTTGAAGATCATGAAGATGAAATCGCACATCTGCTCGGCCACGCTCATGTCGTGCGTGCTGAAGATGATCGTCGTGCCGGCGCTGCGCAGCTCCAGGACTGCGTCCCGTAGCGCGTCGGCGTTGACCGGGTCCAGCCCGCTGAACGGCTCGTCCAGGATGAGCAGCTCCGGACGGGAAACCACCGCCGAGATGAACTGCACCTTCTGACTCATGCCCTTGCTGAGGGTCTCGACCTTCTTGCCGCCCCACTCGGATAGCCCCAGCCGCTGGAGCCAGCGCTCCACTTCGTCGTTGACGCCGTGGTCGCATTTCAGTTCGCCGTAGAACCGCAGCAGATCGCGCACCTTCATCTTCTTGTACAGGCCGCGCTCCTCCGGCAGGTATCCGACCCGGTCCGTGTACGCCTCGTGCCGCTCCTCGCCCAGCACCCGGATCGAACCGCGGTCGGCGTAGATGATCTTCATGATCATGCGCAGCGTGGTGGTCTTACCGGCCCCGTTGGGACCGATGAAGCC
Organism: Phycisphaerales bacterium; assembly: GCA_003162245.1. Taxonomy (GTDB): domain Bacteria; phylum Planctomycetota; class Phycisphaerae; order UBA1845; family Fen-1342; genus Fen-1342. The sequence continues at coordinate 12,655 of PMMM01000243.1, read as the reverse complement.
GTAGATGCTGCCGCCCGGCACGTCCAGCGACAGATCGTCGACGGCAACGTGCCCGTCGAAGCTCTTCGTCACGTTGCGCAACTCGACCGCATTCATGGGCGCCTCCCGAGGCCGTCGTTACCGACCGCCGTCACGTTCTTCATCAGGCCCATCATCGCCACCGGCGGGCGCGGCCGCCATTACAAGACGGCGTTGAATTCCGAACGGCTCGCCCATCGCAGCCGCTGTGACTCGGCCCCCAAACGTTGTCAACCCGCGTCCCGCCGTGCGGGTGCGGCCGCGGGACAGATCAGGATTTTGCCCTTTGAGTGGTTCCCCAGCTGAGTCGCGAGCACCGCTGGTGCGTCGGCGAGCGAAGTGCGAACCGCGATCTCGGTGCGCAGTTCGCGTCCGAGCCGCCGCCGCACGCGGAACATCTCCAGCAGCCGGCTCGCCGGGTTCCTGGCCTGGAGCCAGCTCGCCAGGTGAAAACCCTCCAGGCGCTTGTGCATAAAGAGCGTGTGCCCCGGGCTGACCTCGAACGACTGGCCCGACAATGCGCCGTACAGCACCAGGGTGGAGTCGCGGGGCAGCGCTTCGAGCAGTTGGCCGGCCAGCGGACCGCCGACGGCATCGATCGCGTACGTCGGTTTGAGCGCCGCGATCGCTGCGCGCAGCCGGGCCGCGAAATCCGGCGTGCTGCTGTCCAGCACGTGCTCCGCCCCGAGCTTCCGGAGCAGGTCTACCAGTCCCGGTCGATGCACCACGTGAACGACCGGCCGGCGGTAACGCTGGGACAGTCGCAGGATCATCCGCCCGAGCTGGCTCGCCGCCGCCGTCTGGACCATCGCCCGATGCGTGCCACGCCGCAGCGGCTCGAACAGGGCCCACGCCGTGACGGGGTTTACGATCGCGCAGGCCCCCTGTTCATCGTCGACGCGCCGGGGCAACGGCAGGCAGTTCCACAGCGGCACAACCGCGTATTCGGCCCACAGGCCGTCGCCGGCTTGGTTGCCACACGCCACGCGGTGCCCCACTAGCCAGCGCCCGCGCCAACTCCCGGCTTGGACGACCACCCCGCAGCCCTCGAACCCGGGCGTGATCGGCAGCCGAGACGGTGCGGAGTACCGGCCCTCACAGAACAGGATGTCGGACTGGTTCACCGGCGAGGTGCACACCCGTACGAGGACTTCATGGCGCCGCGGCTTGGGAACGGCCTTCTCCACGAGCCGGACGGACCCTGGGCCACCAAACTCCTGAAGCTGGAGCGCACGCATGGAAGAGGGCGAAGGCATGGCAAGATCGTAAGTCGCCAGCGCTCGGTCGGCCACAGGCCCGGAGCCGCGGCCGGAGCGGTCTTCGCGGCGTCAGGGGGCGACAGCTTCCTTCGCAGCGTCGCCGCGGACGGTCACTTCAACCGGGGGTGGCAGGTTCAGCGTCTTGATCTGCGTTTCGATGCTGCTCTTGTCGCCCACCAGCACCAGGACGGCCTGCGATAGGGGAATCGCAGCCGGGGCCAGGGTGTTGAGCTCGTCGGCGCCAAGCGTCGGCAGAGTTTGAAAGTCCTTGGCCAGCGTTTCAAGCGGCAATCCGGCAGACACCGGACCGGACGCGGCACTCAGCACGCCGCTCAGCCCCTCGAACGACTGAATCACGTCGGTTCGCAGCGTCTTGCGGGCTTTGTCCGCCTCGGCCGTGGTGACATCACCGGTGCCGATGCGCTTGAACTCGTTCAGGAACTCGGCCACTGCCGCACCCGTGACAGCCGCCTGAACGCTCGAAGCGGCGACGAAGTAACCGGCGGACGGACCCATCGAGAAAGACGAGTGCACGCCATACGTGTAGCCGTGCGCTTCGCGGATGTTTTGGACCAGGCGGCTCGTAAAGGCCCCCCCGAGCACGGTGTTCAGCAGCCGGTACTGCACGCGGCGTGGGTCGGCGTACTTCGGGCCGGGCATGACGAAGCAGATCACGGTTTGAACGGCCTCCGGACGATCGACGATCGCGACCGAGAGGCTATCGCGTGCCGGTGGCGGGGCGACCGGGGGGAGTGCGGCCGACTCGCCCGCGATTTTCCAGTCGCCCAAAGCCTGTTCGAGCGCCGCCTTGGCGTCTTCCACCGAAATGTCGCCGGCCATGAGCACCGTCGCGCGGTCCGGCCGCACGAGGCGTTCATGCGCCCGGCGCACATCAGAGACGGTCAACCCGGCGACGGTTTCGGGCGTGCCCTGGACCGGCCAGCCGTACGCATGGTTGGCGCCAAACAGCACACGGGCCGCGACGCGCGGCGCAACGATCCCCGGCTCCTCGTCCTGGTTCCGCAATTCCTCCAGACGCAGCCGCTGCACGCGCTCCCACTCTTTCGGATCGAAACGCGGACGGCGGACGGCATCCGCAAGCAGGCCCGCGCCCCGTGCGAAATTGCGTTTGAACACGGTCAACGAGGCACCCAACGTCTCGTGGTCCGCCCAGGCACCGAATGTCCCGCCGAGCGCCCGAACGGTGTCGCCGAACGCGAGGGCGTCGAGTTCGCCCGCGCCTTCGCTGAGCATCGCGGTCATGAGCGACGCCAGCCCGGCCTGGTCGGTGCCGTCCAGCGCACCGCCGGGGCGGAGGACCATCCGCACCGCGACCAGCGGCAACTCCGGCTTGCGCCACAGACATACGGGGATGCCGTTGCTGAGCGTGAACGTGTCCGGGGGCGGCGGGACGAAGGTGGCGGGGGCGAAGTCCGCGGGCCGCTGGTCGCGCGGCGATGGCGGCCGCTCGGGCTCTTCGGGCAGCACGCGGATCATCACGCGCGCTGTGGGGGTCAGCACGGTCTTCGCCCACTTCTGTATGCCATCCACGGTCGCCTGCCGGTAACGGTCCAGGTCGCGGCGAAACGAATTGGGCTCGCCCCAGAAGTACTCGTACTCGTTGAGCAGGTCGGCCTTGGCTTCAATCCCGTGAATTCTAGAGAGCTTGCCCAGCTCGCACGTCGCCTTGTAGCGCTCCAGCTCCTCGGCGGTCGGGCCGGCGGAGCAGAGCTTCGCGATCTCCTCGTCCATGGCCGCCTGGACACGGTCGAGATCGGCGCCGGGGTTGGCGAGTACGGCGACGTGGAACATCGACCCGTACTGTTGCGATTCCTGCTCGGCCGAAACCTCCGCGGCGAGCTTGTCTTCATACACGAGACGCTTGTAAAGCCGGCTCGTGTTGCCGTCGGAGAGGATCGACGCCACGAGGTCCATTTCGGCGTCGCCGGGCGCGAACTGCGGCGGGCTGTGGTAAGTGAGGGCGATCATCGGCAACTGGACCTTGTCGAGCATGACGGCCCGCTTCACGCCATCGAGCGTGATTGGCTCGGCGGAGCGATGCGGCGGGTCGGCGCTGCGCGGCAGCGTGCCGAAGAGGCTCGCGATGAGCGGCTTGACCTTGGCCGGGTCGAAATCGCCGGCGACGCACAGCGCGGCGTTGTTGGGCACGTAATAGGTGGCGAAGAAGTCCTTGACGTCCGGGACGGTCGCCGCCTGCAAGTCTTCGTGCGTGCCGATGACCGGGATGTGGTACGGGTGGCCGGGCGGGAACAGCATTTGCTGGATTTCCAGCTCCGCGCGGCCGTAGGGCCGGTTCTCGTAGCTCTGGCGGCGTTCGTTGCGGACGACGTCGCGCTGCTTGTCGAGCTTGGCCTGATCCGTCATGCGGCCGAGGTCCTCGAACCGGTCGGCGTCGAGCCAGAGCAGCGTCGGGAGCAGCGCGGCCGGGCCACTGGAAAAGTAGTTCGTCCGGTCGGGAGCGGTCGAGGCATTGTTGGCGCCGCCGCCAGCCTCCATGATGGCGTCGAACTCACCCCTGGGGACGCGCTGCGTACCCATGAACATCAGGTGTTCGAAGAGGTGGGCGAAGCCGCTCCGCCGCGGCGGCTCGTCCTTGGACCCGACGCGAAACCAGGTGTTCACGGCGACGACCGGCAGGCTGTGGTCTTCGTGGAGGATGACGGTCAGACCGTTGTCGAGCTTGTATTTCTCGTACTTGAAGTCTTGCGCCGCTGCCGGGCCGGCCGCCAGGGCGAATCCGATCAGGGGCCAGACGTAAATCGACTTATCCGCATGCCGCATGTTGAACCTTCGCCTTCCTTGCGAACGAGTCGCGACTCCCATTAGCCGGCCTCGCTCCATAAGCGGGTAAGCTAGCCCTCGCCGCGGCGAGGGCAAGCGCCGGCTGCGGACGGATTTCGCGACAGACGTACGGGGACTTGCCTGGCGCGGAAAACGCAGACGGTGCAGAACGCTCAAGCGGCGCTGGACCCATTCGTGGGCGCGGCGGGTCTCGGGATCGTGCCCGTGATAGCCGGCGGCGGCGCGGCCGCTCGAGCGTCCAACGTCGCCCACCCCTCCAGACCGCATGGAACTCCGCGGCCACGCTTGCGACACCCGCCGCGCTCGTACCTAATACCGCCGTGGCGGCAGGCGCGGCTCCGGGGGGCTGGCCTGCGATCCACCACCACGGAGCGTGCCATGAGAATCGGAATCGTCACGTTCACCGACGGCCGGGCGCGGGTCGCGAAGGCCACCGAGAAAGACTGCCGGATGTTCCAGGAACGCCTCGTCGCGTACTTCCGCCGGAAGCACGAGGTCGTCGCCGCCCGGAAGATCGTGTGGAACTGGGAGACCGCGCGGAGCGAGGCGCAGCGGATTGCGTTGGCCTACCCCGACGTCGTCGTCTTCAACTTCTGCGTCTGGTCGTTTCCCGACCTCACCGCCCAGGTCGCCAACCTCATCCCCGAGGTGCCGCTCCTCCTCATCGGCAACATCCTGCCGTCGCACCCCGGCTGGGTCGCGTTCTTCGCCTCCGCCGGGGCGCTCGAAGAGTTGGGCCAGCCGTTCGGCCGCGTGCTGGGCGACATCCGCCAGCCGCAGGTCCAGGCCGACGTCGAACGCTTCCTGCACCTCCACGACCCGGACGAGCGGACGCGCGGCGAGCGGGCGGCCGCAATGCTGCACGGGCAGCGCTACGGTCAGTTCGACGGTCCGTCCATGGGCATGTACACCGGCCACGTCGATGCGTCACAGTGGATGTCGCACTTCGGCGTGCACGTCTACCACCGCGGGCAACTGCACCTGTGGGAGCTGGCGAAGAAGATCGCACCCGAGCGCGTCGAGGCGGGGTTGAAGTGGCTCGAAAAGCACTGTGCCGAGATTCACTGGGACGGCAAGAAGCTCACGCCGGGGATCGACGGCACGCTTGCGCGGCAAGTGCGCATGTACCTGGCGATGAAGGACTTTTGCAAGCACGAGGGCATCGACTTCTGCGGACTCACCGGCCAGCTCGACATGACCGAGTGGCCCGACCTGTGCATCGCGGACGTGCAGGAGGCGCTACTCAACGACACCGCCGACTGGGAGCAGCCGCAGAAGAAGCCGCTGGTTTGCGCGACCGAATGCGACAGCAACGGGGCGCTGACGATGCAACTCATGCACCATTTGACGGGGACGCCGGCGCTATTCGCCGACCTGCGGCATTATCACCAAAAGGAGAACCTGTACGACCTCGTGAACAGCGGCCAGCACGCACCGTGGTTCGCCAAGCGGTCGAAGGACTTCCGCCGCAACTGGCGCGAGTGCCACATTCGCCCGGCGTCGGAATTCTACTTCCGCGGCGGCGGCGGCAGCGTGCAGTTCTACGCCGCCCCGGCCGACAAGGTAACGTTCGGCCGGATCGTGCGGCGGCGCCGCCACTTCGTGATGCACATCTTCACGGGGGCGTTCGTGAAGCTGCCGCACGCGGCGGAGGAGCGGCTCGCGCGGCAGACGACGTACGAGTGGCCCCACGCGTTCGCCCGCTTCGACCTGCCGCTGGCGACGCTGCGCGAGCACTACAGCGCCAACCACATCCACGCGATCATCGGCGACCACGTGGCGGCGCTGGTGGCCGCGTGCGAGTTCCTGGGCATCGATCCGGTGGTGCTGGCGTAGAGGGCGAGAAAGTCGGCCACGATAGACCGGCGCTGCCGCCAGATCGCCGCATACTCGGTGAATTCGCGCGGGTCGAAGCGCCGGCAGAACGTCACTGGGGCCGTGCCTGCTCCGCTGCGCTGGCCCCTCGCTGCCGCTTGGCCTCTGATGGAAATGCGACGGCGTAGGCTAGCTCAATACTGCCGCCGTTGCCGCGCAGGTGGGATGGACAGTTGGGCGCGGTACTTGGCCACCGTGCGCCGCTTGATGTCCACACAGCCCGCGCTCAAGCGCGCGACGATCGCATCGTCGCTGAGTGGATTGGTCTTGTCTTCGCGCTCGATTAGCTCCTGCACCTTCGCGCGGATGCTCGCCCACCCCAGCGCCTCTCCGTCGCCCGTGTCCGCGCCGCCCGTGAAGAACATCCGCAGCGGGTAAATGCCGCGCGGCGTCTGGATGTACTTCTCATCGACCGTCCGGCTGATCGTGGACGGGTCGCAGCCGAAGCGCGCCGCCAGGTCGCTCATCCGCAGCACGCGGAGGTGCTGCTCGCCCTCGTTCAGAAAATCCGCCTGCGCCTCGACGACCGCCTGCCCGACGTCCAGCAGCCGCTCGCGCCGATAGCGCACCGCGTCGATGATCGCGTTGGCCGCCTCGATCTTCTGCTTCACGAAATCGCGCGCCTGCGGATCGTCGCGCGAACGCTCCAGCAGGTCGCGGAACTCCGGCGAGATGTGCAGCTCGCGCGAATTGCCGCGTGCCAGCCGCACATCGTAGCGGCCCTCCCGCTCGTTGTACTCGACGATCAGGTCGGGCACGATCGCGGGCGCCAGTTGCTCGACGATCTCGGTCCCCGGATGCATCGACAGGTGCCCGATCACGTGGATCGCCGCGTTCACATCCTCCAGGTCCGCGTTGAGCGCCTTGGCAATCGCCGGCAGCCGGTTCTTCTGCAAGTCGTCGAAGTGCTCGCTGACGATGCGGCGTTCGAGCACGTTGTCGCCGGGCAGCGCGGCGACCTGCAAGAGCAGGCACTCCTGGAGCGAGCGGGCGCCCATGCCGGGCGGGTCCAGCTCCTGCACGGCCGCGAGGGCGGTTTCCAGCTCCTCAGCAGTGGCGGACGGATCGAGGTCCTGGCCGATCTGCTCCAGCGGCGTGTCGAGCCGCCCAGTCTCCTCGAGTTGATCGATGATGCGGGCCCCGACCGCCCGCATCCGCTCGTCTACGTCCGCCAGATGCCACTGCCCCAGCAGGTGTTCCTGCAAGCCGATCGGCCGGGCGGCGGTGTTCGCCATCGCGTCGAGCTTCCCGTCGCCTTCCTCGAGCGCGCGGGCCCGCGAGCGCGTGCCGCGATACTCGCCGTCATCTTCGATCCAGTCGTACTCGCGTACGAGGTTGTCCAGCCGGGCGAACTCCCCCGCGGTCCCCTCCTGAATGACCAGCGCCTTTTCGCCCTCCGCCTGGTCGTCCGCGGCGACCTCGGCTTCCCCGGCCGCCGGCAGCATCTCGTCGTCGGGAACCTGCTCCAGGGCCGGGTTCCCGTCCAGCTCCTGCGCGATTCGCGCCTCCAGCGCCAGCGCGTTGAGTTGCAGGATGTCCATCGCCTGAATCAACTGCGGCGTCAGCCGTTGCTGTTGCTGGAGAAGCTGACGCGGGATTTGCGATAGAACTTGCGACATAGCAGTTCAGATCCGTTGTGCTCCGGTTGTCGCCCGGTCGGCTGCAGCACGGCCCGGACGCCGCGGCCGATGAAATGATAGGCGCCAGGCGGTGCCCGCCGCGCCTTGCGGGAAGCCATTCACCATCCTAAGAATACGAGCGGCGCCGGCGGGAGTCAAAAACGGCTGCTCCGCGCGGCCGGTCGAGATCAGGCGTAAGTTGGCGGTTACCATGTCGGTCATCTTGTCTATCGGCTGGTGATTCCGTACGGGCGGCACGGCCTACACGAGACGAGCCGCTGCTTGGTCGGCGTCTGATGCCGCCAAGCGATTCGGTGCAACAGGAGCCTTGTGATGTCCTATAAAACGTGCCAAGTTCCACCTGGAGAGAAGATCACACACACCACCGCCGGCCTGCAAGTGCCGGATCGCCCAGTCATCCCCTTCATCCGCGGCGACGGTACCGGTCCCGACATCTGGCGGGCCGCCCAAATGGTGTTCGACGCAGCCGTCGAGCAAGCGTATGGCGGAAAACGCCGCGCCGTGTGGATGGAAGTGTTCGCCGGCGAAAGTGCGTTCCACCAGTTTCAGACCTGGCTGCCCGACGACACCATCGCAGCGTTCCGTGAGTTCATCGTGGGCATCAAGGGGCCACTCACGACGCCTATCGGCGGCGGCATCCGGTCGCTCAACGTCGCCCTCCGCCAAATCCTCGATCTGTACGTCTGCCTGCGGCCGGTGCGCTACTTCCAAGGCGTGCCGAGCCCCGTGAAGCGGCCGGAACTGACCGACATGGTGATTTTCCGCGAGAACACCGAGGACATCTACGCCGGCATCGAGTTCCAGCACGGCACGCCCGACTGCACGCGGTTCAAGCAACTCTTTGCGGAGACGTTCCCGGCCGCAGCCAAGAAGATTCGCTTCCCGGAGACCGCCGGCATCGGCATCAAGGTCGTGAGCCAGCAGGGGACGGCGCGGCTCGTGCGAGCGGCGATCCGCTACGCGCTCGAGAATCGCCGCAAGAGCGTGACGCTGGTCCACAAGGGCAACATCATGAAGTTTACGGAGGGGGCGTTCCGCGACTGGGGTTACGAGGTCGCCAAGCAGGAGTTTGGCGCGGTGGAGTACCAGGGTGGCCCCTGGCAGGTCATTGATTCCTCCTCTCACTCCGTTCCCGCGTCCCTTCGTCCCTCCGTCCCTCTGGTTATCAAAGATGTCATCGCCGACGCATTCCTCCAGCAGATCCTCACGCGGCCGAACGAGTACGACGTGATCGCAACCCTCAACCTGAACGGGGATTACATCTCGGACGCGCTGGCGGCCTGCGTTGGCGGAATCGGGATCGCCCCGGGCGGCAACATCAACTATGAAACCGGCCACGCCATCTTCGAGGCGACGCACGGAACCGCTCCCAAGTACGCCGGCCAGGACAAGGTCAACCCCGGCTCGCTGATTCTGAGCGGGGAGATGATGTTCCGCTACATGGGCTGGACGGAGGCCGCCGACATGATTGTGAAGGGCATGGAGGGCGCAATCGCGGCCAAGACGGTCACTTACGATTTCGAACGGTTGATGCCAGGGGCGAAGCTGCTGAAATGCTCGGAGTTCGGGCAGGCGGTAATCCAGCACATGCACTAAGGCGGCCTGTCGCGTTTGGGCGCATCGGATAGGGCAGGGAACGTCGGCGCGGTGCCTCGCGCGGGACGCTCTCGCCAGCCCTTGCACGTTTCGCCGTGCATGGGAGAATAAGGCATTATGCACGAGCATTCTGCGCGGTCTGAGTTTCTAACAACGACAAAGGAGACGAACGTGAGGACACTCAGCAAGGCATTGATTCTAGTGTGTGCTCTGGCCGTCCTGACCGGCTGCGGCGTAACCGGCCAGTGGAAGATGGAGTCGATCAATCCCGAGAAGGCTGGGGAGCACTTCCAGATGCGCTGGATGTGCCTGATGGACGACGGGAGCTACAAAGCGTGCGCCATGGAAGCCGGCCAGTGCAAGATGATCGCCGGCACCTACGCGTATGACGCCGGCGAAAAGATGCTCACCTTCAAGACCGATGGCAAGGAGCGCAAGTACCACGCCGAGGTGGTTGGCCTGGGCGGCGAGTTGAAGGTCGCGGGCAGCGAGAAGGGCATGGACTGGACCGCGATGATGAAGCGCGGCCAGGGCTGCCCAAAGGACAAATGCACGTGCCCGGGGATGAAGGACAAGAACTGCTGCCCGATGCACGAGAAGAAGGGTGAGGCCAAGATAGAAGAGCCCAAGAAGGCGGAGCCCAAGAAGGAGGCGACGAAGAAGGAAGAGGCCAAGAAGGCCGAGCCCAAGAAAGAGGCGCCCAAGAAAGCCGAGCCCAAGAAGGAAGATTCGAACAAGGACCCGTACAAGCCGTAACATGATCGGGGGCTCGATTTGACTGCGGGGCTTCCGGCGCCGACGTCGGAAGCCCCGCTTCTTTTCCGCTTCGGACATAGCTCTGTCGGGCCTGCGGCTACGACTTGACGGGCAGTGTTTCTGGACGCTGCCCCGAGTGCGGCACGCCCGTGTCCGCGCCGGTTGACCAACCTGCTGCGCCGGCCGTCCCCGCGGATTTGGCCGGGCCACCGCCCCCGTAGCGCCGGTCAGCCGCTCGCCGCGCACGCTGCTATACTCCGATTGAGGTGTTTTCGGCGCCCCGGTCCCCTCGCCGGCAGTGTGTTCAGGAGAACGAAATGGCCCGCCTGTACGACGACATCACCAAGACCATCGGTAATACGCCGCTCGTGCGCGTCAACCGCATCATCCAGGCGCAGGCGACGGTTTACGCCAAGCTGGAATACTTCAACCCGCTCAAGAGCGTGAAGGACCGCATCGGCGTAAGCATGATCGAGGCCGGCATCGCCCAGGGGCAGATCCGCCCGGACACGACCATCATCGAGCCAACCTCAGGCAATACCGGCATCGCCTTGGCCTACGTGTGCGCCGCCAAGAGCCTCAAGCTCGCGCTCACCATGCCGGAGAGCATGAGCGTGGAACGCCGCGCGGTCCTGCGCCAACTCGGCGCCGAACTCATATTGACTCCCGCGAGCGAGGGCATGAAAGGTGCGATCGCGAAGGCCGAAGCCCTGGTTACCTCGACGCGGAACGCGTTCATGCCGCAGCAGTTCAAAAACCCCGCCAACGCCGAAATCCACCGCAAGACGACCGCCGAGGAAATCTGGAACGACACCGACGGCCGGGCCGACGTCCTCATCTGCGGCGTAGGCACGGGCGGGACCATCACCGGTGTCGGCGAGGTAATCAAGTCGCGCAAGCGGTCCTTTCAGTGCGTCGCCGTCGAGCCGACGCAATCGCCGGTGATCACGCAGAAACGCGCCGGCCGGCCTCTGCAACCGGGGCCGCACAAGATTCAGGGGATCGGCGCGGGCTTCATCCCGGAAATCCTGAACATCGACATCATCGACGACGTCGCGCAGGTCACCGACGATGAGGCCTTCGCGTGGGCCAAGCGGGCCGCCCGCGAAGAGGGCATCCTGTGCGGAATCAGCTCGGGGGCGGCGCTGTGTGCTGCGGAGCAGATCGCCCGCCGCCCGGAGAACAAGGGCAAGATGATCATCGTGATCCTGCCGTCGGCCGGCGAGCGGTACCTGTCGACGCCGTTGTTCGACCACGAGTAGAGCGGGGTGTGCCTGCCAAGGGCCGGCCGCAGTTAGGGCCGCGACCGTGAGAGAGCGTTTGCCAACCTCTTCCTGACGGGTGCACGTCGGGTGGCGCGCGTCATTCGCCTAGTCGTACGAGGGCGTCCCCCTTGCACTTGCGGCACAGGCCATTAGCCTGTGCTCAGCCCGTGCAGGGCACTGGCCGATCGCCGGTGCCAAAGACACGGCCTGGAGTGAACGAGGAATCATGGCCAAGCAAGTCGCCACCAACATCACCTGGCACGAAGGACACGTCGACCGCGCCATGCGCAACAAGCTGCTCAAGCAGCGCGGTGTAACGATCTGGTTCACCGGCCTGCCGTCCTCCGGCAAGAGCACCATCGCCTTCACGCTCGAGCACGCCCTGGTCGAGCGCGGCCACCTGGCCTACGTCCTCGACGGCGACAACATCCGCCACGGCCTCAACAAGAACCTCGGCTTCTCGCCCGAGGACCGCAACGAGAACATCCGCCGCATCGGCGAGGTCGCGAAGCTCTTCGCCGACGCCGGCGTGCTGACCTGCACGAGCTTCATCAGTCCGTACCGCGCCGACCGCGACCAGGCCCGCAAGATCCACGCCGCGGCCGAGCTGCCGTTCATCGAGGTCTTCGTGAAGGCGTCCGTCGACCTGTGCGAGCAGCGCGACCCCAAGGGCCTCTACAAGAAAGCCCGCGCCGGCGAGCTGAAGGAATTCACCGGCGTGTCGGCCCCGTATGAAGAGCCGCTCCAGCCGGAAGTCGTCCTCGACAGCGGCGAGCTATCGCCGCAACAAGCGGCCGGCGTCGTGCTGGACTATCTGAACACGAAGGGCTTCCTGCACGCGTGACACGGGATGGTCCGGGGTCGGCCTGGAACCCTCCGCGCCCAGCGTGCCGAGCCCGAGAGGGGTCGGGATGTTTCGCCACACGGCTCTGGCCGTTTTGATCTGTTGCGGCGTTGCACTCAGCGCCGACCCGCCGGCGAGCCAACCCGCCGACCAGGCCGACACGTACGAGGTCTACTTCCGCTGCGTGTTGCGCAACAAGACCAACCACGCCGTCGGCGATGTGCACGTCTGGCTGCCGGTCCCGCAGGACTCGGATTACCAGCGGATCGGCGCTTTCCAAATCGAGTTGTGGGAGCAGCCGTTCGCCGTCGAGCGTCAGAAGGACCGTTTCGGCCAGCCGCTGGTCCGGATCACGATTGCACGCCTGGAGCCCAACCAGACCGTCGAGGTCGGCTACTCGTGCGACGTGCTCTTGCGTGTGCCGCCGAAGATCGAGCTCGATCCCGCCCGCGCCGACACCCCGCAGAACATCCCGGCCGACCTTCGCGCTCTGTACACCGCCGACCTCAAGGATGTTTACGATCTGAGCTCGCCGGAAATCCGGCGCGTCGCCGGTGAGTTATACGCATCCTGTTTATT
>PMMM01000096.1 GCA_003162245.1 Phycisphaerales bacterium | reverse complement strand
ACAAGGACGTGCCGCACCTGATGTGCCCGATCGTCACCGAGATTTCGCGGGCCGAGGCGATCCTCGATTGGGCGTCGACCAAGATGGACGAGCGCTACGAATTGCTGGCGGAGGCTGGGGTCAAGGACATCCGCTCGTACAACCGCCTCGGCTACGACGGGCTCCGCGAGCGTCTCCAGCCCAGCTCCGACGAGGAAATGGCGCAAGTGCCCGTGCGGCTGCCGTACATCGTCATCATCATCGANNCGAGCTCGCCGACCTGATGATGACCTCGGCCAAAGAGGTCGAGTTCTACCTGTGCCGCATCGCCCAGAAGAGCCGGGCGGTCGGCATCCACCTGATCGTCTCGACGCAGCGGCCGCAGGCCAACGTCGTCACCGGACTGATCAAATCCAACATGCCGTGCCGCATCGCGTTCCGCGTGGCGTCGCGGCTCGATTCGCGGATCGTGCTCGATCAGAACGGCGGCGAAGTGCTGATGGGGCAGGGCGACATGCTGTTCCTGCCGCCGGGCAGTTCCAAACTCGTCCGCGCCCAGGGAACGTTCGTCGATGACGAGGAACTGCGGCGCGTCGTCAAGCACGCCCGCGAGCAGCGGCCGCAGCAGTTCCACCCCGAGCTGATCCGGCTGCCGGGCAGCAACGGCGGCGGAGCGGGCGAGCGCGACGAGTTTTTCGACCAGGCGGTGGACGTGATTCTGGAGACCAACCGCGGCTCGGTCAGCCTTCTCCAGCGGCGATTCAACGTCGGCTACAGCCGGGCCTCGCGACTGGTGGACCAGATGTACGCGGCGGGGATCGTGGGCGAGTACAAGGGCAGCCAGGCGCGCGAGGTGCTCGTCACGAAGGACGAATGGGAGGCGATGAAGGCGCAGCGCAACCGGGAGGAGGCGGAGGAGCAGCGGGACGACTCCCCGGCGGAGTAGCACTTTGACGGGAGAACCGGTTCTGCTCTTCTGCGCTGGCGAGTCAAGTCATGCATCCGCGCGTTGAACAACTACCGAAGCCCGCCCCCGATTACCGCCGGTTTCTGCAAGTGCTTCGTCGCGAGCGGCCGGAGCGCGTGCCGCTGATCGAGCTGGCGGTGCATTCCGAGGTGGTCAACACGCTCCTCGATGAGCCGGCGGCGACAGGCGCGGAGCCGCGGCTCGCCCTGCAAATCGCGAATGAGCGGGCGGTGCGTTTGCACCACCGGCTGGGGTACGACGTGATGAAGGTCTCGGCGCCAATCCCGTTTCACGTGAAACGCCTGAAAGGGGAAGACCCGTCTGTCCTGAGCGCCGGCGAGCGCGACTGGACCGACGAGCATCGCGGCCCGATCGGCAGTATGGCGGAGTTTGACGGATTCCGTTGGCCGACGCTCAAGGACGTTGACTTCGGGCCGGTCGAGGCCGCGACGAAGGTGTTGCCGGACGGAATGAAGCTGATCGGATTCTCCGGCGGCGTGCTCGAATTCGCAATGGACCTGATCGGCATGGAACGGCTCATGCTGGCGACGCGGCGTGACCCAGCCCTCGTCGCGGCGGTGATCGAGCGCGTCGGCCAGACCATCTACAGGGTGTTCGAGACGTATTGCCAGTTCGACTCCGTGTGCGCGCTGTGGCTTGGCGACGATCTAGGGCACAAGCACGGCACGCTGCTGTCGCCGAAGTGGCTCATCGAGCATATTGTGCCGTGGTACAAGCGGTTTGCGGACCTCGCGCATGCTCACGGCCGCCCGTTCCTGCTGCACACCTGCGGCAACACGGCGGCGGTCATGCCGGCGATCGTCGAAACCGGTATCGACGCGAAACACAGCTTCGAGGACGGCATCGAGCCGGTCGAGCAGTTCCATGACCGCTGGGCGGACAAGATCGCTGTCCTCGGCGGCGTGGACGTACACCTGCTGGCCACCGGCGATGCGGCGACAATCAAGGCACGCATGCGACAGATTCTCGAACACTGCGCCGTCCGCGGTGGCTATGCGGCGGGGTCGGGGAACAGCATTCCGAACTACGTCCCGGCGGAGAGCTACCTGGCAATGGTTGAAGCGGTCGCCGAGTTCAACGGCCTGTAGATCACCACAGAGACACGGAGACACAGAGGAGGAATAAGGTGACAAAGCCACGAGACAGCAATGCGTGCCGATCCGCCGCACGAGCGCCCACTGTCGCCTTGTTACATTGTTATCTTGTTCCCCTCTCTGTGTGTCTGTACCTCTGTGGTATTACCTTCGGCAGAGGGCCGGAGGCCGGGAAGTATTTCGCGATCAAGGTCGTTGACGACCAAACCGGCCGCGGCGTGCCGCTGGTCGAGCTGAAGACCACGCACAACGTGCGGTACTACACCGACAGCGCGGGCTTGGTCGCGTTCTACGAGCCGGGGCTGATGGGCCAGGAGGTGTTCCTCCACGTCAAGAGCCACGGGTACGAGTACCCGAAGGACGGCTTCGGGTACGCCGGCGTACGGCTCCAGGTCGTCGAGGGCGGCCACGCGGAGGTCAAGATCAAGCGGATCAACATCGCCGAGCGGCTGTATCGCGTCACCGGCGGCGGGATTTACCGCGATAGCGTGCTGCTCGGGGAGCCGGTGCCGATCGAGCAGCCGGTGCTCAACGGACAGGTGATCGGCCAGGACAGCGTGCAGAACGCCGTGTTCGGCGGGCGGTTGTTCTGGATGTGGGGCGACACGGGGCGGCCGAAGTACCCGCTGGGCAACTTCCAGATGTCGGCGGCCACGTCGCGGCCGCCGGGGGACGGCGGGCTGGACCCGGCCGTCGGCGTGAATCTGACTTATTACGTCGACAAGGACGGGTTCGCCAAGCGGATGGCGCCGCGGGAGGAAGAGGGTTGCGTGTGGATGGACGCGCTCGTGACGCTCCGCGAAGCCGGCGGGCGCGAGACGATGCTGGGGGCGTACGCGCGCGTGCGGGGGCTGGAGGCGACGCTGGAGCGGGGGTTTGTGGAGTGGAACGCCGAGAAGGAGCAGTTCGACAAAGTGCTCGCGTTCGACGTGAACGCGCCGGTGTATCCGGGTGGCCACCCGCTGCGCGTCCACGTCGACAGCGAGGACTACTTCTATTTCCCTCGGCCGCTACCGCTGACGCGCGTGAAGGCGGACCGCGAGCACTATCTCGACATCGCCCAGTGCGAATCGTACACGTGCCTCAGAGACGGCACGCGCGTCGAGGACCACGACATCGACCGCGACACGGATGGCAAGATCCGCTACGTCTGGCGCCGCAACACGCCGGCGCTCGACTGCCGGCAGCAGAACGATCTCATCAAGGCCGGCCATTTCAAACCCGACGAGGCCCTCATCCAGGCACAGGATGTCGAGACCGGGAAGGCGATCCTCGTGCATGGTGGCTCGGTGTACTGGAATGAGTATCGCGGGCGGTGGATCATGATCGCCGTGGAGGGCTGGGGTGCGTCGATGCTCGGCGAGGTGTGGTATTTCGAGGCCGACACGCCGGTGGGGCCGTGGGTCTATGGCCGCAAGATCGTCACGCACGAGCAATACAGCTTCTATAACCCGAAGCAGCATCCGGAGTTCGACCAGGACGGCGGCCGCGTGATCTTCTTCGAGGGCACGTACAGCGAGTTCGTGTCCGGCAATCCGACGCCGACGCCGCGGTACGACTACAACCAGATCATGTACCGGCTGGACCTGGCGGACCCGCGGCTGGTGCTGCCGGTGGCGGTGTACGACCTGTCCGATGACACGACCGCGTGCCGGTTTGCGACCCGGCGCGAGCTGCGGACGGACGAGAGGCCGCTGCGCGTCGCGTTTTTCGCGTGCGACCGGCCGGCGTCGGGGCTGGTGCCCGTGTACACGGTGTCGGACGGCGCGATCATGGCCCGCTTGACGCTTCAGGCTCCAACGGTTGCGCCCACGGCTTCTGCGCCCGTCGCGGCCTTCTACGCCTTGCCGCCAGACGGCGATCCGAACCGGCCGACCGTCGTCGGGCCGTACGAAGTCACGTCGGCGGACGGCAAGCAGCACTCCTACACGACCGAAACGCGCGAAGCGGCGCGGCCGGGCTTCGCGCGCGCCGAGAAGCCGGTGTGCTATGTGTGGCGAAACCCGCTGTCGCCGGCGATGCGGTTTGCACTTCATGAGGCGGCCGCGAAGTGAGGTGGTGACGGCCCAACGGCGCCCCGCCGTGCACGCCCTCCGCCACACGACTATCATGCCCGTCCATGAGCGCAGCACACTACGTCTTTGCCGGCGGCGGCACCGGCGGGCACCTGTTTCCCGGCCTGGCCGTCGCGGACGCATTGCGGCGACTGGAGCCGGACGCGCGCATCACGTTTTTCACGACCACGCGGTCACTCGACGTGCAGCTTCTGGCCCCGACCGACTACGAGCAGATCGAGCAGCCCGTGCAGCCATTCACTTTGCACCCGCTACGGCTGCCGGGGTTCTTGCGGGGTTGGCGGCAAAGCGTGCAGATGGCCAAACGGTTCCTGCGTGAGCGTGGGGTCAAGGCCGTGCTCGGGCTGGGCGGGTACGCCGCCGGCCCGGCGGTGATCGCGGCGAAAAAACTGGGGCTGCGCAGGGCGATCCTGAACCCGGACGCGATCCCGGGGCGTGCCAACCGGCACCTGGCACGGCACGCGGACCTCGTGGTGCTGCAATGGGACGTGTCGCGGCGGTTCTTCCCGCCCGGCACAAACGCCCAAGTGCTCGGCTGCCCGATTCGCGCCGATTTTGCGGCGGCGGATGCGGCGGCGGGTCGGAAGCAGTTCGGGCTGGACGCGAGTCGGCCCGTGTTGCTGGTGACCGGGGCCTCGCAGGGGGCACGCACCGTGAACCAGACGCTCGCGCGCGTTTGGCCGGCCTTTCAGCGGGCCCACCCGGATTGGCAACTCCTGCACTTGAGCGGCCCGGCGGACGAAGCCGAAATGCGGGCGGCGTACGCGGTGGCCGGCGAGCCGGTCTGTAGAGCCGTCAGCTCGGCTGTGCCCGAGGACGTCGTGAGGTTGGCCGTCGCGGCAAGATAGGCCAGCCATTGGGCCTTCGATGTCGCGGCTTTGGTCTGCGCGTCCGGCGTCATGGCCAGGGCCGCCAGGCCGTCGAAGGCGTCGCCGGCCTGGCCTCGATGCTTGGTCAGGTCGG
>PMMM01000245.1 GCA_003162245.1 Phycisphaerales bacterium | reverse complement strand
GCCTCCGGCGGCGCGGGCCCGCCGGCCGGCTGCCCGACGGTGGCTGGCCCGGGCGCCCGCCGCCAGCGCAGCAGGAGCAATGGCAACGCAAGCACCGGCACTGTGGCCAGGACCGTCCCCCCGGCCTCCAACGGTCGGAACAGCAACGTCAGCGGACTGACCGCCAGCACGCCCACGCACGCCAGTGCCAACTTCGACCAGCGCTCCCGCCAACCCAAGCGGTACGCCTCGGCGAGCAGCAGGTACGCCGCCGGCGTGGCCCAGATCATGTGATAGCGCCTCATAACCGGCATCAGCCACAGCATCGCCAGCAGAAACAAGGCCCACTCGCTGCGCAACTGCACGGCCGTCAGGGTCCGCGCCGACCGACGCGCCAGCCAGATCAGCGCCACCAGCGTGACCAGCACCACGGCCACGACAACCCGGGCGACTGTCGCGAGCGGCCAGGACACGACGTTGAGCGTCCGCACCGCCTCTTGCCCGTAGCTGGCGTCGACCCGCGGATCGTTGTCGAAGTGTGTGTTGTAATTCGTCGGGTGCAGCCAGCGGCTCAGCACCGCACCCAACCCCTGGTTTCGCCAATCCATCTCGCGCTGCTCGCGAACCAGCCCCGCCTGGGAGCCGGTCAGCACCGCGTCGTGTACCCACCGGCGATACGCGTCCGCCGTCAAGCTCGGCTCGAACACGACCACGTCCGCCACGGGGCCGGCGAGAACAACCGTCAGCACTGCGACGGCCACTACCCGAAACTGCCGCTTCAGCGCAAACCACAGGACGAGCAAGCCCGGCGTTAGCTTCAACAGCACAGCCAGCCCCAGCCACAGGCCGGCGGTTGCGGGGCGCCCGCGCTGCCAGCAGACGAAACTGCCCATCATCAGCAGTAACGTGAAGTTGTTGATCTGGTTTAGCCGGAACTCCCACAGCCAGTACGCGGCCAGGCACAACACCGGCAGCGCGGATGCGACGAGCCAGTCGCCGCGCGGCTGCTCCACAAGGTGCTGCCCCAACAGCCGCCACGTCGCGAACATCGCCAGCAGGTTCAAGCCCAGCCAGACGTAGCCGGCGGTCATCTGCGGCAGCAGGGCGAACAGGGTCATGAAACGCGGCACGAACGGCCAGTACCATTCGAGCGTCCCGCGCTCGACGACCTGCCCGCCCACGATGTCGTACCCGGGATCGAGCGCCCCATGCGTCAGCAGGCAGCGGCCGGACTTGTAGAAGTACTCGAAATCCGGCGCCCCGGCCCGGATCATCCGGTAGCCCGCGCTCCCGAACCACGCTCCGCTCCCCACTAGAAGCATCAGACATAGCTGGCGCAGCATCGGCGAGGCGCGTCGGCCGGCGGCGACGTCGGTGGCTGGAGGAAGTTCCGCGGCCGTGGGCGGGGGCTGCATCATCGGCCGATTCTACGTGGCGCGCATACCGGCCACAACCGCGCGCCGCCCGCGCTCATGGCGGTTGAATCGCCTGAAGCGCCCGCGCCACCTCTGCCGCTGAGATGTCAGTCACGCGCATCGGGTCGCCGACCGAACGGACCAGCACGAAGTGGACCGCCGCATCCCGCACCTTCTTATCGACTTGGCA
Source organism: Phycisphaerales bacterium (assembly GCA_003162245.1). Taxonomy (GTDB): domain Bacteria; phylum Planctomycetota; class Phycisphaerae; order UBA1845; family Fen-1342; genus Fen-1342. The sequence goes on along the minus strand of PMMM01000245.1, from coordinate 22,174 downwards.
AGCGGCCCAAACGTCGTCGGGCTGAACCGGTTGGGCAAGAGCCACCGGAAGCCCGAGACGCGCGAGCAGGTTGCGAACGCGATCCGCTTCGGGCCGCCCCAGCCAGCCGCGCGCGCACGCCAACTCGTTTTCAGCCAACATTCCGAGCGCCACGCACTCGCCGTGCCGCAACTCATAGCCGAGGAGATGCTCGAGCGCGTGCCCGATCGTGTGGCCGTAGTTCAGGATGGCGCGCGGCCCCGCTTCACGTTCATCCCGCGCGACGACCACCGCTTTAATCTCGCAGTTCCGCGCGATCAGGTGCGAGATGACGGCCGGATCGCGGCCCACAATCTCCCCCGCGTGCGCTTCGTGCCAATTCAGGAACTCCGGATCGCGGATGACGGCGTGCTTGACGCTCTCGGCCAAGCCGGCGGCAAAGTCGCGCGCCGCAAGCGTTTGCAGAAAATCCGTGTCCACGATCACCGCCAGCGGCTGGTGAAACGCTCCGATCAGGTTCTTGCCGGCCCGCAGATTCACCCCCGTCTTCCCGCCGACCGCGGCGTCCACCGCCGCCAACAGCGAGGTTGGGACCTGAACGAACCGCACGCCGCGCAGCCACACCGCCGCGACGAACCCCGCCAAGTCACCAGCGACGCCCCCCCCGAACGCCACGACGACCGCCTGGCGTTCCACGCGCGCGTCCGCGAGCTGCTCGCACAACTGCTCCACGCGTGTCAGCGACTTGCTCGCTTCGCCCGTCTGGAACGTCAGCACGACCGGGCTGGGGGGCAAGCACGGGACCAGCCGATCGAGGTGCAGGTCGGCGACGGTCTGGTCCGCCACGACAACGGCTTGCCAGGGAATCCGCTGCGAAGTGATGCACTTTTGCAACATCATGCGTGCGCCGGGTCCAATGTGGATCGGGTATGCCCGGTCTCCAAGCTCAACTCGTACAGTTTGCATGCCGATTGCGGCGCAACGCGCTCCCGCACCTTTCACCGGCTGAAGCGTATAAAAACGTAAGCACGAGCGCCGGAGGCTCGGCCAGGACGGTGGCTAAACGCACAGGGATTAGTGCTTAAGTACATACAGCACAACATGTTGCACGCCACAGCATCGCTCACGGCACGACCCTATATGACATAGGGGTGTGTTGACGAGCGTAGGTGCGCTCGTTATTATAAAGCCCCAGGACGCGGACGGCGACCATGACACGAACAGCAATCAAGCACCCGACGTCTGCCAAACGAACCAAGGTCAAGGTTACCAAGGTTCGCCGGGCAAGCACTCGCACTGGCACCGGGGTCCGCTCCATCCGCACGTATCGGGCGGCCCTTGAGTTTCTCAACACCCGCACCGACTACGAGAAGATGGTCCGTGTGGGCTACAACCACACTAACTTCAATCTTTCCAGAATGTTGCGCATTCTCGCCGGCCTTGGCAACCCCCACAAGAAGATTCGCACCGTTCATGTCGCCGGGACGAAGGGCAAGGGCTCGACCTGCTACATGACGGCCTCGATGTTGCAGAACGCTGGTTATCGGACAGGCCTGTACACGTCGCCGCACTTCGTCGACCTGCGTGAACGGATCAGCATCAACGGAACGCTCATCAGTGAGGCTGGATTCACCCGGCTCATGGCCAGGATCGCGCCGGTGGTTCATCGGCTGCGACACGACGAGCCGACGTTCTTCGAGATCATGACCGCTGCGGCGTTCGTGTACTTCGCGCACAACAAAGTGGACGTGGCGGTCATTGAAACCGGTCTCGGCGGGCGGCTCGATTCTACGAACGTCATCAGGCCCGAGGTGTGCGGCATTACGAGCATCAGCTACGACCACGTCGCCCAGCTCGGCAACACGTTGGAGAAGATTGCCAGTGAGAAGGCCGGCATCTTCAAGCCGGGGATCCCCGTGATCAGTGCGCCGCAGGTGCCGGTGGTTCGCCGCGTGCTGCGGAAGGCGGCCGATCAGGTTGGGTGCCCGTTGCGGATCCTGGGGGAGGACATCGAGTTCAGCTACCGCTTCGAGTGCTCGCGGATCACCGGACCGCACACGCGCGTCTGCATCTCGACGCCGACGAGCCGCTTCGACCACCTGCGCGTGCCGTTGCTCGGGGAGCATCAGGCACACAACTGCGGTGTGGCGCTCGGCATGGTCGACGCGCTGCGGCAGTGTGGGTTCCGCGTGCCAGAGCAGTCGGCGATCGACGGTCTGGCCAAGGTTCACGTGCAGGGCCGGCTCGAGCTGATCCGCGATCACCCGCGCACCGTCGTGGACGCCGCGCATAACGCCGCCAGCGTCGCGGCCCTCATGCGGGCAATCGGGCAGAACGTGACGTACGACTCGATGGTGGTCATCTTCGGGTGTTCGGCCGACAAGGACATCGAGGGGATGCTGGACCAACTCCAGCTCGGCGCCGACAAGGTGATCTTTACCGGTACGGGCGTGCCGCGCTCGGCCGGCCCGCATGATCTGCTTTTCCGCTTCATGGAAAAGAGCCAGAAGATGGCGCAGGTTGGCGATACGCTCCAGGAGGCCTACGAAATCGCCTGCCGGTGCGTGACGCGCGAAGACTTGATCTGCATCACCGGGTCGGTTTACCTGGTCGGCCTGGCCAAGCGATTGCTAGCCCAGGGCCAACTCGGCTAGCCCCTCTTCCGCCTCCCGACACGCTAGTACGTGATAACCTTGCGCGCGAAATCGCTCGTGAGGGGTACGCACGCCAAAAGGCGGGCGATGCGCTCGCCGGCGCGCCCGTCGCCGTAGACCGTCGGACGCCCGGGCCGGGATCGTTTCCGCAGCGCGGCGAGCACGCCCCGACGGATCGCGTCGCAGGATTCGTCGACGTGAAGTACGCTCGTGCCGCCGGACTCGCGGCCGGCCTGTCGCGGGCCCACGTTGACGGAGGGGGTGCCGGCCAGGGGAGCCTCGATGATGCCGCTGGACGAGTTCCCGACGAGCACATCGACGCCGATCATGGCGCGCAGGTAATCATCCCGCGGCAGCGACCGCCAGACTTGCACTTGGTCCGCTGTGCATGCCCGCTGATGTTCCTCGATCGCCGCGATCACGCCGCGGTGCCCGCGATCCGTATTCGGGTACACGACGAGGCGGCGCAGACCGAGCGACGTGACCGCACGCAGGACGGCGCTCATTGCGCGCGCCTCGACTGCCGGCGGGCGGCCGTGCGCGTGGTAAACGACGAGGGCTTGGCCGAGGCGCTTGGGGGGGCGCTTCCCGTGTTCGAGTATCTCGCGCAAGCGGTCGAGCCCGACCGCCCCCACCACGTGCACGCGCGCGTGCGTTTCGCCCAGGCGGATGATTCGCCGGGCGGCCTGACGCGTCGCGGCGAAGTGCACGTGCGCGAGCTTCGTGATCGCGTGGCGCAGGGGATCGTCGAAATCGCCGGGCGCGACCTCGCCGCCGTGGATGTGGGCGAGGATTCGTCCGGTGGTCACCGCCGCGAGCGCGCCGGCCATCGCCTCGATGCGGTCGCCGAGGACGACGACGATGTCGGTCCGGGCTTTGTCGAGGAACCGCGCGATGCCGGCGACGCCGCGCCCGAGTCCCTCCGCCTGGTCGAGCGCATCATCTGAGCCGGTCTGCATCGGGACGCGGGCGTCGATCCGCCAGCCGTCGCGTACGACTTGGTCCACGGTGTGCCCGAAGTCGCGGAGCAGGTGCATCCCCGTAACGACAAGTTGCAGCGACAGGCGCGGATCGGTCTTGATCGCCCGCATGACGGTCGTCAGCAGGCCGTATTCGGCCCGCGTGCCGGTCACGACGGCGATACGCCGCCTGCGCCCCGCGTCGCGGCGGCTCACTGGACCATCTCCCACGTGAGTACCGTATCCGCGGCGATGTTTGCGGCGGCGCGGCAGCCAACCACGCTGTCGAACCGGTCGGGCTCGATGCCGCCGGCGGGGCGTTTGGCGGTGAGCATGTCCGGGGTGATCGTCGCGCCGGCGGGGATTCGCGTCGCGGCCACGACGCTCTTCCGTGCGACGGCGCGCACGTCGGCTTCGATCGGCGACAGGCCCAGCCGACCGCTGCCGAGCGCGACCTGCGCCTGGCGTGCCAGCGTCACGTACGTCGCCAACTCGACCGGATCAAGCGACATTGCATGGTCCGGTCCGGTGGCCTCGCGATCCAGCGTGAAGTGTTTTTCGAGAACGCACGCGCCGGCCGCGACCGCCCACCCGGCGATGTCCGTCGACGCAGTGTGATCGCTGAAGCCGCACGGCATGCCGAACTCCCGTCGCAACGCGGCGATCGCGCGCAAGTTGGCGTACGCGAGCGGCGTCGGGTAACCGCTGACGCAATGCAGCAGGATGAGCCGGTCCGCCGCCCCCCAGGATCGCAGCCGTTCGACTGTCGCCGCGATCTCATCGGCCCTCGATGCCCCGGTCGAGACGATCAGCGGTAGCCCCGTGCCGGCGGCCCGCCGTAGCAGGAGCGTGTTGTTCAAATCCGTGGACGCGATCTTGAGGGCCCGCACGCCCAGGTCACGCAGGCGATCGACGTCCGGTGGGCTGAACGGCGTAGCCAGGAACTCGATCTGGCGCGTGCGGCAATGGGCGGCAACCCGGGCAAAACCATCGTCGGAAAGCTCCAGACGCCGAAGCATGTCCCGCTGCGACGACCCGCCGGCGGTCTTCTGATACGCAGCGGTCTGCGCCGTGGCCGTCGTCAGCTCGGCAGCGCGGAACATCTGGAACTTGACCACGTCGGCGCCGGCATCGGCCGCCACGTCCACGAGCTGGATCGCCCGCTCGACCGAGCCGTCATGATTGACGCCGGCCTCGGCGATGACGAGCACCGGCTCGCCATCGCCGATGCGGCGATCGCCGATCCGAACGGTCACAGGTCGCGGGCTGGCAGGCATTCTGGTCCTGACTCTAGCGCGCGTGGCCGCTGGCCACGAGGGCGGGCGCGCGCTGCCGCAGAAACTCCGCGTATTCCAGGTCTTCCGGCCGATCGACGTCCACGCCGCGCGCCGCCGGCATGACATAGGCCATCGTCTTCGGCGGCGTGCGATTCTGCCGGTAGTCGTCCATGCGATGAATGTAGATCGCGCCGTTCAGGCGGTACACCGGCTCGTCGCCGGCCCAACGCTCGAAGCGACCGTCAGGCCCGAGGTGGCCCAGCCACGAGCGCGGCGCGACCGGTGAGACCGACACGACGGCGCACGGTGCGTGCTCCTCGAACAGCGCCAGCGCCGAGCGGATGTCCTCCGCGGTGCGCAGCGGCGACGTCGGCTGCAAGACCATCACCGCGTCGTACGCTTCGCTCCGCTGCGCCAGAAAGTCCAGCACGAAGATGTTCGCATCCCACGTCGGGCTGTCGTCCGCCGCCAAGTGCTTCGGCCGCAAGACCGGGCACGGCACGCCGCAACGTTCCGCGACGCCGGCGATCTCGCGGCTGTCCGTGTTGACGTAGATCGTCGATAGCACGCCGCTGGCGCGGGCGGCTTCGCACGTGTGGGCGAGCAGCGGCCGGCCGCCGAGCGGTGCCAGGTTCTTGCCGGGGAAGCGTTTGGACCCGGCGCGCGCCGGGATCAGCGCGACGACGGTCATGCAGACCTCCAGCCGGCTAGATCAGCGTCGGCGGCAGGCGGGAAGCCTCGGCGTCGCCGCGGACCGCCGCGCAGCGTGCCAGGATCAGCACGGGCAGCGTCCGGCTGATAAACATGGCCGCCAGGAGCCAGACCAAGCCGTACTGGTATAAATCGACACTTTGGTGGATGCCCCTGGAGAGGTTTGCGCTCGTCACGGTCGCCATCAGCCCGCTCGACAGGTTGCCGCCCGCGACGGCGGAGGTAGCATCGAGCAGCGCGTCGCCGAGCGTCGGCGCGCTTTGGAAGGCGGTTGTCGTGCGCGCCTCGATGACGAGCAGTCCCAATGCCACGACGAGCACCAGCGACACCAACGCGACGACGCAGGCAACGGCCGCCAGCGCCCCTCGACGAGCCCCTTCGTCGCGCAATCCCGCGGGCCGGCGACCAAACACCCCGGCGACGGCCAACAGCGCCAGCAGCATCGGCCAACGGATTCCCCCGCCGGCGGCCCCGCCCAGCCCGCCGACCAGGACGACGCCGCTCAGCACGACCTTCGTCCCCTCGCTGACGCCGCGTTCCTTCAACTCCTCGGTCGGCATCCCAGCACTGGCCGCCGCCGCCACTTGCACGAGGCTGCGTGCATAGCGTGCGCCCGTCGGCGCGCCTGCCAGGCGCCGGTCCGGCGCGGGGCCGCGTGCCGCGCCGCGCGGCATCTCAAGTGCGGTGATGAGCGCAGCGCTGACTGCCAGAAATGCGCACCAGGTCGCCACAAGCACCAACAGGCTTCGCAGCCGCACGTACCGCCGCACCAGCGCCGGGATCGGCAGCAGCCAGGCCGTCCACCCGAGCGCTCCCAACACGCCGATGAACGCATAGATCCACGTCGCGCGCGGATTTGTCGCGGGCTCCAGCCAGCCGAGGGAAGCGAACGCAGCGATTGCGTTCCAGGCGGTCGTCCGCCACGCGCCGCCCGTCCCCGACGCCCGTTCCAGTATCCAGGCCAACAGAACCGCCAGAATCTGCCACACAAGGAACGCCGCGAGCACGACCCGCACACGCGGCAGCGGCTTCGCGCCGCTCCACAGTGCTTCGATGACCTGTCGTGCCGCGGTCAGGTAGAGCAGTGCGCCCGCCAGCCCCAGACCGACCAGCACCCACCGTCCCGTCGGCGTGTAGTCCGCTTGCAGGTCGTACAGCATCAGCCCGACGCCGCACGTCGCGCTCATGGCGTCGAACCGCGCGCGCCAGACGGGCATCATGCCGTAGGATGTGCGGTCCCGCTCCGACAGGTGCCGGCAGTGCTCGGATTGCAGGGCGGCGCTGCCCAGGGCGGCAACCACGAGCAACGCGACGGGAAACCAGAACCCGGGTTGACCTAGGTGTTTCATGCGGGCGGCGCTCCGGCGGCATCGTCCAGCCCCAGCAGCTTGCGCCAGGCGCGAATCCGCTCCCACGCGTCCGCCGGTGCGCAACTGCCCAACGTCAGCTCACGCATCTCGCGCACTACCGTCTCCTCCGGCTCCTCGAACAGGCGAAGCTGCCGCAGCCGGCGGCGCTGCACGGCCGCCAGCACGGGCCGCTGCGACTCGCGCGCGAACGTCTTCTCCAGCTCGTTGAGCACGGCGTTCGCCCGCTCGAGCACGGCCCGCGGCAGGCCGGCCAGCTTGCCGACGTGCAGGCCGTAGCTCCGGTCGGCCGCCCCGGGCACGATGCGGTGCAGGAAGACGACCTGATCCTCGTACTCGCGCACCGCGACATTGAGGTTGAACACAGGATCGAGCAGCTCACCCAGCTCGGTCAGCTCGTGGTAGTGCGTCGCGAACAGCGTCCGGCAGCCGACGCCCGTGGCGAGGTGCTCCGTGATGGCCCAGGCGAGCGCGATGCCGTCGAACGTGCTGGTGCCGCGGCCGACCTCGTCGAGGATGACGAGGCTGTGACGCGTGGCGTTGTGCAGGATGTTCGCGGTTTCGAGCATCTCGACCATGAACGTGGATTGGCCGCGGGCCAGCTCGTCGCTCGCGCCGACGCGCGTGAAAATGCGGTCGATCACGCCCAGCCGCAGCGACTGCGCCGGCACCCATGCGCCGCAGTGGGCGAGCAGGGCCAGCAGCGCGACCTGGCGGATGTACGTGCTCTTGCCGGCCATGTTCGGCCCGGTGATCAGGGCCAGCGACTTGCCGCCCGCGGCCAGATGCGTGTCATTCGCGACGAAACTCGCATCCAGCGCCTGCTCCAAAACCGGGTGCCGGCCCGCGCTGATCTCCAGCACCGGCTCGGCAACGAATTCCGGCCGGCAGTAGCGCCGCGCGGCGGCCAACTCGGCCCAGCCCGCCAGCACGTCAAGCTGTGCCAGCGCGCGGGCCGCACGCTGCAGGGCGGGGATGTGCGGCAACAAGCTCTCGCGCAGCGCGACGAACAGGTCGTACTCCAAATCGTTCGTGCGGGCCTCGGCGGACAGCACCTCGGACTCGTGCTGCTTCAGCTCGTCGGTGATGTAGCGCTCGGCGTTCTTGGTCGTCTGCTTGCGGACGTATTCGGGCGGCACGCGCCGCTCGTGGGCGTGCGTGACCTCGATGTAGAAGCCGAAAACCTTGTTGTACGCGACCTTCAGCGACGGGATGCCGGTGCGCTGCGCCTCGCGGGCCTGAAACTCGGCCAGCCACTGCTGCCCGTCGCGGCGAATCGAGCGCAGGCGATCCAGCTCGGCCTCGTACCCGTCGGCGAAAATCCCGCCCTCGCGCACCGCCAGCGGCGCATCCGGCCGCAACGCCGCACACAGCCGCGTCGCGACGTCGTCGACGCCCTCCAGTTCCGCGGCCAGCGCGTCGCATTCCGCTGCCTGGCGCTCGTGCAACGCATTGCGAATCTCCGCGAGCCGCGCGAGCCCGTCGCCCAGGGCGCGCAGGTCGCGCGGCGTCGTGCGTTGCACGCCGAGGCGGCCGAGCATGCGCTCCAGGTCGCCCATCTCCGCCAGCGCGCGTTGGAGAGCGATCCGGGGCGCGGTGGCACTCCGCAACGCGTCGATCACGTTCTGTCGCCACGCGATTTGCTCGACCCGGCGGAGCGGGTAGCACAGCCACGTCCGCAGCAGGCGGGCCCCCATCGGATTGCTCGTGCGATCGACGGCCGCCAGCAGCGTGCCCTCGCGCGACGCCGTCCGCAGCGTGCGCTCGACCTCCAGCGACCGCAGCGTGACGGCGTCAAGCGTGACGTAGTCCTCGCCGGCCTGGCGCCGCGGCGGACGCAGGTGGAGCGCCGCGGATTTCTGCGTCTCCCGCACGTACGCGAGCAGTGCACCAGCCGCCTGGAGGGCCGGGTCCGTGTGCTCGAAACCGAAGCCCTCCAATCCCGCGGTTTCAAAATGCTCGCGCAAGATCTGCGCGGCGCGGTCGGGCGTGAAGTCCGCCGGGCTGCGGTACGTAGTCGCCGCACTCGTGCGGCCGCGCAGCTCCTCGGCCACCGGCTGCCGCGTCGCGGGCGACTCGTCCGGCAGCAGAATCTCGGCCGGTTCCAGGCGGGCCAGCTCGTCGAGCAGGCGCGCCGGCAGGACGCCGCCGTCGCGCGGGTGCGTCTGCACAACGAATTCGCCGGTGGAAAGCTCGAGCCACGCCAGGCCCACATCCGCACCGGCCGCGTGCGACCGCTCCGCCCCCCCACCGACGATCGCCGCCAGCACGTTGCTCCGCGTGCGTTCGAGCAGCGCGTCGTCGGTCAGCGTGCCCGGCGTGACGACGCGGACGATCGCCCGCTGCACGACGCCCTTGGCCTGCCGCGGGTCCTCGATCTGCTCGCTGATCGCCACGCGGAAGCCCGCGGCGACGAGCTTCGCGAGGTAGGTCTCCAGCGCGTGGTGCGGGATGCCGGCCAGCGGCGTCTTGCCCCCGTCGCGGCTGGTCAGCGTGATGCCCAGCGCCCGGGCCCCCAACTCCGCGTCCTCGTAGAACATCTCGTAGAAGTCGCCCATGCGAAAGAGCAGGATCGCCTCCGGCGCCTGCTGCTTCTGCTCCCAGTACTGGCGCATCGCGGGCGTCAGCCGCGCATCGTCCGGCGGCGCGTGCGATCCCGCAGACTGCGAGGCAGGGGTGGGCACGCCCGCAATCTAGCCGACGCCCGGGCCCGGGGAAAGCGCAAACGCGGCGACCGACGAGCCCCCGGGGTGAGGCGGAGACGATGCCCGCGGCATCCGCAAGATGCACGAGCCCGCCCAGTGCGGTATAAACAGCGTCAGTCCGGCCAACACAGCTTCGAGAGGAGCGCGACATGAAGATCTTCGTCGTCGGCGGGGCGGGATACGTCGGCAGTCACTGCGTGCGGCGGCTGGTGGCCGCGGGCCACGAGGTCACCGTGTACGACAACCTCTGCGCGGGGCATCGCGCCGCGGTCGATCCGAAGGCCACCTTCGTCGAAGGCGACCTGAGCGACGCCGCCAGCCTCGACGGCGTCTTTGAAGAAGCCCGCTTCGACGCCGCCATGCACTTCGCCGCCTTCCTCAACGTCGGCGAGTCCGTCCACGAGCCCCTCAAGTACTGGCACAACAACGTCGCCAACACCCTCAACCTGCTCCAGTGCATGGCCGCCCACGGCGTCAAACGCTTCATCTTCAGCAGCTCGTGCGCCGTCTATGGCGAGCCGGAGAAGCTGCCGATCGTCGAGGACCTGCCGAAGAACCCGATCAACCCCTACGGCAACACCAAGCTGGCGGTCGAGTGGATGCTCCAGCACTCGGCGGTCGCGTGGGGCCTGGGCTCGGTCGCGCTGCGGTACTTCAACGCTTCCGGGGCCGCCGCGGACGGCCGCATCGGCGAGGACCACGATCCTGAGATTCACCTGATCCCGCTCGTGCTGCAGGTCGCGCTCGGGCAGCGGCCGAGCATCAAGGTGTTCGGCACGGACTATCCGACGCCGGACGGCACGTGCATCCGCGACTACATCCACGTCGAGGACCTCGGGGAGACGCACCGGCTGGCGGTCGAGGGCTGCCAACCCGGCGTCGTCGAGGCGTACAACGTCGGCACGGGCAACGGCAACAGCGTCCGCGAGATCATCGCCGCCGCCCGCGAGATCACCGGCCACGCGATCCCGGCGGTCGAGACCCCCCGCCGCCCCGGCGACCCGGCGTCGCTTTACGCCGACCCGACCAAGCTGCGCAAGCGGTACGGCTGGGAGCCGAAGTACCGTGACGTGAAGAAGACGATCGAGACCGCGTGGCGGTGGCACCACGCCCACCCGCGGGGGTATGACGACTGATAGCGGTCGGCGTGGGCGCGGACGCGGGCGATCTAGAAAATGAAGTCGGTCGTCAGGAAGTTCGAATGCCGGCCACGGACGATCTCTGAGACGATCGCCTCGTTCACCTCGTTCGCCTTGGCGGCAACCAGACTGCGGATCGAGAACACCCGCAACGCATCCGACACCGAAAGCGTGCCCTCGGCCGAGTCTTTGCGGCCGGTGAACGGGAACACGTCCGGCCCGCGCTGACACTGGCTGTTGATATTCACCCGGCAGACCTGGTTGACCAGCGTGTCGATCAATTGGCTCAGCCGCCGCGCGTCGCCGCCGAACAGCGACGCCTGCTGCCCCACCGGGCTTTTGACCGCCCAGTCGACCACCTGCTGCTCGTCGTCGTACGGCACGACCGGCAGCACCGGCCCGAACTGCTCGACCTGGCAGACCTCCATCTCCGGCTGCGCGGGATACAGCACCGCCGGGTAGTACAGCGTCTGGTCGATCGTGCCGCCGCCGGCATTCAGGACGCGCGCGCCGCCCGCCGCCGCGTCATCCACGAGCTTCTTGAGCCACTGCGGCTTGTCGTCCTCCGGCAGCGGCGTGATCTGGACGCCTTCTTCCCACGGCATCCCCACGCTCAGCGCGCCCACGGCATCCGCCAGCCGCCGGCAGAACTCCGGCGCCACGCTGCGGTGCACGAAGACGATCTTGATCGCCGTGCAACGCTGCCCGTTGAACGACAGCGCGCCGAGCGTGCATTCCTTGACCGCGAGATCGAGGTCCGCGTCCGGCAGGATGACGGCGGGGTTCTTCGCCTCCAGCCCGAGCACGCAGCGCAGACGGTTCGGCTGCGGATGCTGGTGCTTGAGCAGCGCGGCGACCTGCGCCGAGCCGATGAAGGCGAGCACCTGCACGCCGCCGCCTTCCATGAGCGGTCCGGCGACGACGCGGCCGGCGCCGTAGACCGTGTTGACGACCCCCGGCGGAAACGAGTCCGCGAACGCTTGCAGTAGCGGCGCGTGCAGCAGTACGCCGTGCTTCGGCGGCTTGAAGACCACCGTGTTGCCCATGATGAGCGCGGGGATGAGCGTGGTGAACGTCTCGTTGAGCGGATAGTTGTACGGACCCATGCATAGGACGACGCCGAGCGGGCTGCGGCGAATCTGGGCGACGAAGCCTTGCTCGACGGCGAAGCGCGAGCTGGTGCGGTCGAGCTCCTTGAGGGCCTGAATCGTGTCGCGGATGTAATCGACCGTGCGATCGAACTCCTTGCGGGCGTCGGGCAGCGTCTTGCCGATCTCCCACATCAGCAGGCGGACGACCTCGTCGCGAACGGCGGCCACGCGCGGGAGGAATTCCTCGACGTGGCGAATGCGGTCGGCGACAGACATCGTCGGCCACGTGCCGCAGCCGTTGTCGTACGCCCGCTGCGCCGCGGCCAGGGCCTCACGCGCCTCCGCCGCCGTCATCATTGGGTAGCGGCCCAGCACATGCCGGTGCAGGCTCCCGCCATCGCCCACGCATACGGGCGAGACGGCCTCCTCGCACGGACCATTCCACGTCCGCACGCGCCCGTCGATCAAGTACCGCGCACCGTCTTTGTAATACGGCAGGCGCATGTCCGGCGGGACCTGCTCCAGCGAAGCGGGAAAGACGCGTGCGGGCGCACTGACGCGTGTTGGCATGGGTGTTGCCTTTCTGACTGCGACGTTGGCCACGGGGGGCCAACGCTACAACCGACGATGGCTACCGGGGCCAACGCTACAACCGCCCGGGCTGCTACACGACCGGGTTCGGCGGCTCCCGCCCCTGCAAGACCGCTAGCACGTTCTCGGCCGTCATCTGCGACATCTTTTGCCGTGTCGCCGTCGTCCCGCTCCCCAGGTGCGGCAGCAGCACGACGCTGGGCAGGTCCGTGAGGCCGGGCGTCAGCCGCGGCTCGTGCTCGTACACGTCGAAGCCCGCGCCCGCGATCCGCCGCTCCCGCAGCGCCTCGACCAGCGCCGCCTCGTCCACCACCGGCCCGCGAGACGTGTTGATCAGAATTGCGGTCGGCTTCATCGCCGCCAACTGCGGCGCTCCGATTAGATGCCGCGTCTGCGGCGTCAGCGGGACGTGCAGCGAGACCACGTCGGCGGCCTGCAGCAACTCGGGCAGCACGACGCGCTGCGCGTGCACCCGCTGCTCCAGCTCGGCGCACGGCTGACCATCGACATAGAGCACGTGCATGTTGAACCCGAGCGAGCGCAAGCCGACCGCGGTGCCGATGCGGCCCGCGCCGACGAGCCCCAGCGTCGCGCCGCTGAGTTGCAGGCCCAGGAACTGCATCGGTGCCCAGCCGGTCCACTTTCCGGCGCGGACGAGCCGGTCCCCTTCGACGGCCCGCCGCGCGGTGGCGAGGATCAGCGTCCACGCCAGGTCCGCGGTGGCGTCGGTCAACACGTCCGGCGTGTTCGTGACACGTACGCCGCGCTGCTTGCACGTCTCCAGGTCGATGTTGTCGAAGCCGACCGCGAAGTTCGCGACGACGCGGAGCGACGGCCCGGCCGCATCGAGCAGGGCGGCGTCGATGCGTTCGCTGAGCATCGTGATCATCCCCGCCACGCCGGGCACACGCCGCAGCAGCTCCTCGCGCGACGGCGGATCGTCTTGATCGACGAGATCGACCGCGCACCCGGCGTTTTTCAGAACCTCCACCGCCGGCGGCGGGACGCGACGCGTAATCAGGATCTTGTGAGCAGCCATAGGTCCCTCGCAAACGAGCCACGCGGCGGGTCCGTGCCCAGGACGGTAGCGGCCGGCGCCCCTGCCGGCCGTAGAAGGCCGAGCAGCCTCCTATGGCCGACACGGGGGCCGGCCGCTGCGTTTTCCGCCGTGCGTCCGATCTACTTCGTCTTGAAGAAGATCTGCGTCGTCTCGCTCTTGTCGCCGGCGACGGTGAAGACCAGCATGTAGTCCAAGCCGGGCTTGAACTCGACCTTCTCGACCTCCTTGTCATGGCGGTCCATGATGCGGAAGTCCTTGCCCAGGTTGGACAGGTCGTACTCGACGCCGGGCTTCATGTTTGCGTCGGGGTTGTTCATGTCGCGCGGCGTGATGTTGTAGTCGGCGATGTCGGAGAAATCAGCCTCGAACTTGGGGTACACCGACATCGTGACGTGCTTGATGAAGCCGAACTTCTTGGCTTCGATGATCTCGTACTTGAACATCGGCGAGCAGGTCGTCTCCTCCTTGACCTTGAACGCCGAGTAGCCCGTGACGCCCTTCTTGAGCGCGCTTTGCTTGCCTTGGTGGCTGTCCAGGAAGATGCGCAGGTTCGTGTCCTTGCGCATCAGGTTCGACATCACCGAGATGCCCATGCCGGCCTCGCCCGAACCCGGACCGCACCCCACCACGAACGCGAGACCCGTCAACACCGCGAGAGAGGGAACAATTCGCTTCATCACTGTTTTCTCCTTGACTTGCTGATCGCTTGGCGACGGGCCGCGACCGGTCCGTACGCCGCACACCTCAAACCACGCCGTTCGGACGGCTAGTCTAACGCCGCCGTGACCGCGAACAAGGCCACCGCCGCCGACGAGCCCATCCCGGGCTCCGGACGCCAATTAAGCCACCGCGTGATCCGCCGCGCCGCTCCCGGCCCGCTTCGGATTACAATCCGCCCTCGGCCGACGGAGCGTCAGCGTGACGAGCAATGCCCCTGGACAACCCGAACCTCCGACGGCCGCGGCCCGCCACACCCGCCCCACCGCGATGACAAGGACCACGAATATGACTCGGCGCAATCGGAATCCGGGACTCACAACTCTGTTTCTGCTCGGCCTCGCCGGCGCGTCGCCCGCACAGGCCGCTCCGCTGCTCAACGTCTCCGGGGATCTCTCGGGGCCGCCTGCCACGAAGACCGAGCGGTTTCCGTTTAGCATCCCGACCGCAGACGCGAAGATCACAGTTGTCCTCCGCGTTGACCTGACGGCGGGGTCCGCGACCATCCGCGTCCTCGATCCCAACGACACCCCGCTCCGCGATCCCAACGACGCACTGTTCATCAAAGAGAGCCGAGACGGCAAGCTCAGCGCGTCGGACGTCGTGCTTGGCCCGCGGCCCGCCGGCCGGTGCACGCTCGAAGTATCGACACAAGACGCACTGGGCACGTGGCAAGCCCTGCTCGTCGAGATCCCGCCGCGGGCGGCGTTCTACCCACTGCTGCTCGCCGGCCCGCTCATGATCCTGGTCGCGCTGGCGTTCACGGTCGGCTGGAAGCTGTGGTCGCACGATCAATGGCGCTGGCAGTGGGTCGGGGCCGCCATCTGGGCCGTCGGCGTGGCCCTGAAGTTCGCCTGCGCGATCCCGCTCAACAGGCCGGTGCTCCACGCCCTGGAAGCGGCGTTGCCGCACGGCGCGTATGTCGCCGCAGGCGCCCTCTACATCGGCCTGCTCACCGGCGTCTTCGAGATTGGCGTTACTCTCGCCGCGGCCCTGATTTGGAAAAAGCTGGCCGCCGCGCCGAATCGGGCCGTCTCCATCGGCGTCGGGGCGGGCGGCATCGAAGCGCTCCTGGTGGGCGTGGCCGGGCTCGTCGGGATGTTGTTCGCGTTCTCGGGGCTGCCCGGCGCGGAATCGGTGCTCGCGTCGGCCGCGGCCACAGTCGCCGTGACCCCGCTCGCCTGGCTGGCGAGCCCGCTCGAGCGCATCATCGCGATCCTCTGCCACACGTCGTCGCGGACGCTGGTCATGCTGGCCGTGGCCCGGCGCCGGGCCATCTACTTCTGGCACGGCTTCCTGCTCATGACGGCAATTGATGCCATCGCCGGCGCGGCCTATCTGACGGGCGCGGTGACTTTCCGATCCCTATGGTGGATCGAGCTGGCCATCCTCCCGTTCGCGATCATCAGCGTGCCGATCCTCCGCTGGTGCCTGCACCAGTGGCCCGCGGAGCCCGTGGCCGCGCCGCCAGTTGAATCGCCGGCGCTGCCGTCAACATAGCAAAACCCGCTCGCGCACTAGCGCGACATGAGCTTCCCCAGCACCGGCGTGAGCGTGCGCGTCCAGACTTCGTAGCCGGCGTCGTTGAGGTGCACCTTGTCGTCCCTATACAGCTCCGCCCGGGGCTCGCCGTCGGCGCCGAGCAGCGGCGTAGCGACATCAACGTACGTGAGCGCGGAGTCCTTTTCGGCCAGCGCGCGGACCAGCGCGTTCGCCGCCTACATCTGCGGCCAGTGCGCCCAGCGACTCGGGCTTGGCTTGATCGACAGAAACACGATCGGCGTCTCCCGCTGCCCCGCCCGCACCAGCCGCACAAACGCCGCAAAGTCGTCGCGCACCTGCTCCGGCGTCGCGCCGTCCGCGATGTCGTTGTCGCCGGCGTAGAACACGATGACCTTCGCCCGGTACGGCTCGACGACTTGCTTGAAGTAGTGGTTGACGTCGCAAATGTGGCTGCCGCCGAAGCCGCGGTTGATCACCGGCCACCGCGGGAAGCTCTCGCGCGTCGGCCACATACGAATGCTGGAGCTCCCGACGAAGAGGATGGCGTCTTTGGGGAACGAGTTCTTGCGGTCCCACTCGGCAAAGCGGCTGATTTCGTCCGCGAAACGCGCCGGATCGCGCGTCGTCGGCCGCGAGTCCGGCCCCACGGCCCACACCGTCCCCACGCCGAGGGCGGCGAGACCCAGCACGACCAGAACGGTAGCTCGCGATGCGTATGACCTGGCAAACAGCATGGCACAGATCCTTTGAATGCCGGTCCACAATGTAAGCTCGGCTGAGTCTTCGAAGCCCAGCGTTCGCGCCGAGACTTCGCAGCCCAGCCTCCCTGCGCCCAACGACCTAGGTCGCTTATCGTTCAAGCAACGCCGCGTGACACCAGCGTACCGCCGGCCGAGCGCAGAGCGTCAACCCTGCACTGGCGGCCAGCGCCAACTCGTCGTCAAAGGCCCGCGCTGACACATGCAGACGCGGCTCCGCGAGGAGCGACCGCCCGCCGGGCTTCAGACACGCGTGAATCTCCGCCAGCAGCCGCCCGGCGTCCGGCACTTCATGCAGCATCGCGAACGCAAGCGCAAAATCGCACGGCGTGGTTACGCCTAGGTGGCGCGGCTCGCAGCGGTGCACCCGAATCCGGTCCGCGACCCCCGCCCGTGCGGCCCGCCGCTGCAACACGTGCAGCATCTCGGGCTGGAGATCGGCCGCGATGACGCACCCGCCGGGGCCGACCAATCCCGCCATCGCGATCGAAAAAAGCCCCATGCCGCACCCGACATCCAGCGCCGTCATGCCGGGCCGGATGTAGGGGGCGACGATGCGCGCCGGATCGTGAATCAGCCGGCGCAGCCGGTTGTCGATGAAGTACCCGAGCCACCAGGGGCAGACACTATTGGGCATCGTGCCGATCTCCAGGCGTGTTTGGACCGCAGGAGGGTAGGTGCGGCGATACGCTCGGGCAAACCGGAAGGGCGAGATGGTCGCTGGGCACGGGGCCCCGACCAGCTTGGCTTGGCGCGCAGCAACGGTGCTTGGGGTCACCGGAGGCGCTACAGGTCGGTCCGGGCGCTCTACATGACACAAGCGGCGTTACCGCCGAACTGAGTCGATCAACTGCTGATTGACCGGCGTCCGCTCATCGCACGCGTCCCAGAGCTCCCGGTGCGGCTGATGAACGGTGAAGTGGTACAGGTGCACGAGCACGCCCTCCTCGCGCGCAATCTGCACGGCCGGCAGGAAATCGCTATCGCCGGCAACCAACACGGCGGTGGAAATCAGCCGTTTGGTGCTGAGTTGCACGAGGTCCACGCCGAGCATGATGTCCACGCGCTTCTGCACGAAGATGGGCCGACCGTCATCGCCGGTGCCGCGGAACGCGAGCTTTCCAAGCCGAACCTCGAAGCGCGGCAGACGCTTGAGCTGGCTGAAAAAAGACTGCATCCGCCCGAACCGTTCGGCCTCCTGTTGCGTCGGTGGGTCCGACTGGTAGGGTGGCAGTGGTAGTAGTACGTTCGGAGGATTTCGCGCCCGCCTGCGAGGGTCTGCGCCAGGCGATGAAAATCGAGGCGCGCCGCCCCAAACTCACTTCGCAAGCCGAAGTCCAGATACGCCCCATCCAGAAAGATCGCTACCCTGTCCATGTCGAACTCCCACCCACAGAATAACAAGAGCGACCGACGAACGCCGTCGCCGATCGCTCATTAATTGTGACCTGGCATCCCGCAGAACGCCAGGGCGTATACTTACTCTTAATAATACATCGGACTGAAGGTTGTGGGGCAGGAAATCGTGTGCGAGAAGTGAGCCGGGCCGCACTCGGCGGCGCAAGTCGTTTTGTTACAATATGTTATAACTCATCGCGTTTTTGGACAGACGGCTGCCAGCGACGACCCACACCAGTACACGCTCGTTCCCGATAAGAGCCGGATTGGACGAGAGTCCGTCGCAGCAAGGCGAGGCACACGCCGTGGCCGCCGGTGCGCGTGCACGACGTACAATCCGCTGCACTGAATCTGCATCGTCCGGTTATGCTACGCAAGGCGTTTTCATGGCTCACCCGCATTGGAGCGACGCGCCTCGGGCGTCGTGGAAACCAATGGAGGTACGCACCCCGATGAACCTGCGGAGAGCCGGCGTGGCAGTCACGCGAGCAATCAACCTCCGATATCCGAGAGAATCGTGGGCCGACTACTTCGTCGGCTGGGTACCCGCGGGCATGATTCTCAAGATGAATCTAGATAACCTCGCCGAGTTGATCAAGTCACGAGCGCGAGTGGAGAATCGCGTCAATGCCAGTGACACGGCTTTCGAGTTGAGCTTGATCGGCGCTGTGGCTTACTTGGAGTGCTTCTTTCGAGACCAGTGGGCATCGGTCGTGAACATCTGCCCGCGTCTGCTGTATTGTCTCGAGGAAAGGGGTCGCCAGATTAGGATAAGCCCTCTGGCCTTGTTCGAGTTGAACACGCACCCGCTTCGGCAGTTAGGCTCGGCCGTCTCCGAGCAGTTCGACTTTGGAACGGCCCGGGCAGTCAACTCCGCTTACAAGGACCTCCTCGGCATCACGCCGATTGGCAAGCGCGACTCTACCAAACTGGACAGCTTGCTGCACGATAGAAACCTGCTTGTTCACTACGGTGGAGTCTTCCGATTTCAACACAAGAACCCCGGCTTCATCGCCAGCGGGGCCCGTCGCCGGTACGCGGACTCCGTGATTGTGACCGCCCCCACAGCCTTAAAGGTGTGCGGGTTCATGGCCGCCTTGGCTCAGAAGACCATGGACGCTTCGGCTTCGGCGGCTCACCACTTGATGGAGCAGATGCGAGTGCACCTGACCCGAGAGGGGCGAAAGGCGTTCGACTTTCTCACCGTGTGGGAGTAGAGCCCGGCTCGGAGACGTAGAATTGAGGGCGAACCGCCAACCGGCCCGTCGGCCCCTTCGGCGCCCAATTAGGCGGCCCAGACTGATGCTACTCCACCTCCGAGATAATCTGCTTCGGATCGCGCGGCGTGAGCGTCTGCCGTGTGCAGCCCTCGACGGGGTCCGGGCGTTCCAGCACGATGGCGCGGCTCAACGCGGCATCGCGCGCGGCAGCTTCCAATCGCGCCACGCTTCGCGACGCGTCGTCGTCTCGGTACCATGTCCGCCATGCGGAACACGATCCGGCTCTTGATCGCCTGTCGGGACGCCCGGGGGATTGTCGCGGCCGTCACGACGTTTGTCGCCGAGCAGGGCGGCAATCTGCTCGATGCCGACCAGCACACCGACCCGGATCACGGCGAGTTCTTCATGCGGGTCGCGATCGAGCGCGCCGGATTCGCCCTCACGCCGGATACGTTTGACGCCGCCTGGCAGCCGGTCGCGCGCCGGTTCGACATGCAATGGAGCATCCACTGGGGGCAGCCGGTCAAGCGCGTGGCGATCCTGGTCAGCAAGCACGGCCATTGCCTGTCGGATCTGCTGTGGCGGCGGAGGTCCGGCGAGCTGGACGTCGAGATTCCGATCGTGATCAGCAACCACCCGGACACCGCCGACATCGCGCGCGAGGCCGGCGTGCCGTTTGAGGCCCGCCCCGTGATGCCCGGGACGAAGGCGGCGCAGGAGCGGGAGGTTCTGGCGCTGCTGGCGGCGGCGCGGGCGGACGTGGTTGTGCTCGCCCGCTACATGCAGGTCCTGTCGCCGGATTTCGTGCGGCACTACCCGCACCGCATCATCAACATCCACCACAGCTTCCTGCCCGCGTTCGCGGGCGGGGCACCGTACCGCCAGGCGTACGAGCGTGGCGTAAAGATGATCGGAGCGACGAGCCACTACGTGACCGAGCAGCTCGACGCCGGCCCGATCATTGCTCAGGACGCCGCGCCGACGAGTCATCGCGACACGATCGCGGATTTGATTCGCAAGGGCCGCGACCTGGAGCGGATGGTCCTGGCCCGCGCCGTGCGCCTGCACGTCGAGGACCGCATTCTCGTCAGCCAAAACAAGACCGTGGTGTTTGAGTAACGCGGTAGCGCAGGCTGAGTCGGAGCGTGGGCTGGGCTGAGTCTTCGAAGCCCAGCTTACTGCCCGACGGAAAACTCGGTGCCGAAATCGACGCGGCCACCCTGGCTTTGCACCGCAACGATGGTCTTGCCAGGCGGAACGACGAACAGCAGCCCCAGGACCGAGTCCTCGCGCTCCAGCTCGTTGAACTTGACCTCCTTGAGGTCCACCATGCCGCGTGAGCCGGTGTCCGCCGGTTCCGGGTTGAAGTACAGTTCGATGAAGTCCTTTCCGTCGCGCTTCACGATCGCGTAGTACCCGGCCAGCATGTAGGAGGTCCCTTCGCGGTCCACCGCCTGGTACTGGTTGATCCGGGCGCCCACGAAGTTGAACACCTTGCCGAAGAGCGTCTGCACCTTGCGCGGCTTGGTCTCGAGCTGGAAGATGCGTTTGCCTTCCGGCTGCTCGAACTTCTCGACCTTGCCGCCGGTCCCTTCGCCCAGCGACGCCCGCTCGCCCCAAACGCGGCCCGACACAAACAGGTCCCCCTTCAGCTCGACGTCCCCGGTCAGCTTGTCGCGCATGATGGCCAGTGGCAGGCGATCCAGCGCGCCGGTTCCCTCGTGGACCACCGCGTCGATGAACCGTGCCAGCCCGTGGCCGCTGTCCGTCGCCTTCTCGATCTTGGCGCCCACCGCGAGCCGCTCCGCGGGCGGCGTTTTGGCGGGCTGGCCGGACAGCGGGGCCCGTGCGTACCGGCGATACTCCACGAAGCGGGGTTTGAAGCCGTCATCGACCTCGAAGTAGGCGTCGATGGACGTCTCGCCCGCCGCCGGCACGGAGAAGTTGTCGTCGATTTCGACGATGCGCAGATTGTCGCCCAGGTTGCCGTCGGCGCCGCCGAGGACCGCGGGCACGTACTCGCGCGGCTCCAGGGACCCGTCGGGCTCGACAACGTCGCCGACCAGGCGGATGTTTGATGGACGGAAGCGGTGGCAGGCGCTGCCTTTGTCCTGATCGGCCGCGGCGTTGTTGAGCGCCAAGCGCGCCCCGAGCAGATGCTTACCCGGATCGGGCTTCAGCTCCTGCGGCACGAACGGCGGTTTTGAGGTGTTCTTGGTGGGATACTCCTTGCGGTAGCGCGTGTACTCCGCCGCCAGCGGGGTGGTCTGGGTCCACCACGTCTCGACCTTGATGCCCTTCTCGTCGAAGCCGTCGGTTTTCCCATCGCGTACGGGCGTGGGCGACGACTCGCTCTGCACCTGGTTGCCGGTCCAGAAGACCCACTCCGGGAAATTCGGATAGACGCTTGCGAATGGGACGTCGCCGCGCAGGCTGCCCTGGCTGAGCAGGCTGAACAGCCCGGTGGTGAACTGGTCGGAGCGCAGCCACAGGGGGTTCGTGTGGAACTCCACGCGCCCGGTCTCCGAGTTGATCGTGTTCTCCGGGTCGCGCTCCTGCCGGCTGTACATCATGACGCGGCCGCCCCAGGGCAGCAGCAGGAAGCCGAGCACGATGACGCCGACGCAGATTTGGGCGTTGATGAAGCCGCACACGGCCCCGCCCGCCCAGTCCACGTACATCGGCACGCGCACGTTCCCGCGGACGACGTTGTCGGCCAGAGTCCGCAGCACGAGCAGCGTGACCACGAAGAGCAGCACCAGGGCCGCGGGAACTNNCACGTTGCCGGTCACCGCGCGGGTCAACGGTTCCGCGCAGCCGAACGCCACCGCGAGCGCCGTGATGGTGCAAAAGACGTTGATGATCCCGCTGAACAGCCCGAACAGGGAGTGCATGAAGGTGATGCCGAGCACGAACAGCAGGGCGCAGATGTTCAGGACCATGACTCACCTCCCGCCGGGCGGCGGGGTCGCGCCGCCGCTGGGTTGCGGCTTGGATCGCGGAGGGCTGCTGCCCGGTCCGGCGGACGGCCGCGACGGCCCCGCG
>PMMM01000138.1 GCA_003162245.1 Phycisphaerales bacterium | reverse complement strand
CCGGCGATGCACCATGTCTGAAGAGCACCGATACGAGCGTGGGCTGCGGTTGGCGCTGGTCGTCGTGCTGGTGGCGGTCGGCGTCGTGTCGTTCGACCGCGCGCGGCGCGGCGAGTTTGATTTCGAGCACTTCTACCACGACGCACGCTACGTGTGGCAGCACGGCGATCTGCCGCCGCTGGAAACGGGGAATCGCGACGAGCAGCGCCGGTTGCCGTTCTACCTGCCGGTCGTGTCGCTGCTGTTGGCCCCGCTGACGGCGGGCGGNNGGACGCGTCCCGATGGCGCTGGTGTGGGCGGCGGCCCAGGTGACGGCGCTGGGATACAGCCTGCGGGTTCTGCGCCGGTGGGCCGGTGAGACCCCACCCTTCGTCGCGCAAGGAACGGGGCACACGCGCCGGGGCCTGGTTCTTGCCCTCGCCACGGCGTTAGCGGTGCCGGCGTTGGTCGAGGCGGCGAAATTCAACCAACTCAGCTTCTTCGTTTTGGCGTTGATCCTCGGCGCGAGCCAGGCGCTCGACCGAGAGCGGCCGCGCTGGGCCGGCGTGCTACTCGGCCTCGCGGCGCTGCTCAAGCTGTTGCCAGGCGTTTTTCTGGTCTGGCTGCTCCTAAAGCGGCGGTGGTCGGCCGCAGCCGCGCTGGTCGTGACCGTCGTCGCTCTCGCTCTGCTGCCGGCGCTGGCCGCGTTCGGGTGGCAGCGGACGCTGGCGTATCACCGTCAGTGGTGGTCGTACAACTTGGCCGGCGACGCGGCCCGCGGGCTGCTCAACCCGGAGCTGCGCGAGCACTTCATCGACCACCGCAATCAGTCCATCGCGCAGGTACTGGCGCGGCTGACCTGGACGGAGCATCCGTATCGCGTCCGCTGGCAGCTCGGGCAACTAGCGCCGCAGACGTGCACGCGGGCGGCGTATGGGATCGCGGGCGGGTTGCTGATCGTGCTGGCGGGACGGACGCGGCGGCGGTGGCAAGAGCTGGAGGTGCGCGACCGTCACGCCGAGGTTGCGGCGTACGCCATCGCGATGCTGGCCTTGTCGCCACTGGTTCGGCAGTACTACCTCGTGTGGGTGCTCCCGGCGCTGGTGTTGTTCGCGCGCGAGGCACTGCTCAAAGAGCAGTGGCACGCGGGCTCGACGCGCGCGCTGCGGGCTCGGATCGGTTGGCTGGGCCTGGGCCTGTGGGTACTGGGCATGGCCGCGTGGCTGTCGGAGACGGCGCGGGCCTACGGGGCGCACCTCGTGATGCTCGTCCTGATTGGTGCGCTGATGCTGTGGACGACCGCCAGATTGCCGGCGGAAGACGCACCGGGGAACGGTGAGCCAGCCGGCGCGAGACGGCGGCCACAGGGGGCCGACGTTATGCGCGACCAGTGAGCGTGAACACCGTGATCTCGGGGCGGCAGTTGAAGCGCACGCCGTACAGCGACCCGAGGCCGCGATTCACGTACAACCGGTGACCGTCGGTTTCGAAACGGCCCGCGTCATAGTGGCGGTGCTTGATCGGCAGGATCGGCGCGCCGATCAGCGGGATCTGCACCTGTCCGCCGTGCGTGTGCCCGCACAATGCCCAGTCGTAGCGCTTGTCCTTCAGCGACGGGACGGTGTCGGGGTTATGCGTCAGGACGACGGTCGGCAGGTCGGGGTCGGCATCGGCAAAGGCTTGGTCGGGGTCACAGTAGCCGCTCCACTGGTCGTCGATCCCCACCAATTGCAGCGCCGCATCGCCGCGCATCACGACCTGGGCCCCGTTTCGCAGCACAATCAGCCCGGCCTCGAGCAGAAGCTGCTCGATCCGCGCCGCGATGGCTGGGCCGCGCGGGCGGGGGTTAGGAGCCCACACACCGAAATCGTGGTTGCCGAGGATCGCAAAGACGCCGAGCGGTGCCTGGAGGGGGCGTAAAAGCGAGACCAACGCTTGGCTCCAGCGCAGGTCGGCGGCGTGAATAAAGTCGCCGGTGACGACCATCAGCTCCGGTTCCAGGGCCCGGCAGCGCTCAACCTGGGCGCGGAGGTAGTCGAACGGCCCCGGTGACCCGAGATGCAAGTCGGAGATTTGGACCACGCGCAGCCCCTGGAGCGCGGGCGCGAGGTCCGGCAGGTCCAGGTCCAATCGCTCAACCGCCGGCCAGAACGGCTCGACATAGTGGGCGTACGCGCCGGCGCCGAGGCCAGCCACGACCCCGCCGCCGCACACGCGCACCAGGAATGCCCGGCGCGTCAGCCGGCGCGGTCCGGCCCCGGGGGCGCTCTGCTGCACCGGATTCGCCTTGTCCACGAGATTCACGGGATTCAAGCTCATTGACTTTCATGGGCCCACACGTCCGGCGGCCCGCGCCTGTCAGGGCGCACATCCTATCTTAGCGTGGTACGGACGGCGGGCGCGGCGGTGCGGCGGGGAAAGCTAGAGAGCCCGGAAAATGACGCAGGTATTATGGCCGCCAAAGCCGAAGGAGTTGTTCATCGCGATGCGGACCCGGGCGTCGCGGGCGACTTGGGGGACGTAGTCGAGATCGCACTCCGGATCGGGGGTTTCGAGGTTGAGGGTGGGCGGGAGGACGTTGTGCCGCATGGCGAGCACGCAGGCGATCGCCTCGACGCCGCCGCTGGCTCCGAGCAGATGGCCGACGGAACTCTTCGTGCTGCTGATCGGGACCTTGTAGGCCGTCGGGCCGAACACGGTCTTGACCGCCTTGGTTTCCGCGATGTCGCCGAGCGTCGTACT
Source organism: Phycisphaerales bacterium (assembly GCA_003162245.1). Classification (GTDB taxonomy): domain Bacteria; phylum Planctomycetota; class Phycisphaerae; order UBA1845; family Fen-1342; genus Fen-1342. The sequence goes on along the minus strand of PMMM01000138.1, from coordinate 8,290 downwards.
GGTGCCGTGGGCGTTGATGTAGCCGATGTCCTGGGGGTTGAGCCGGGCGTCGGCCAGCGCGGCCTGCATGGCGCGGGCGGCTCCGCGTCCTTCGGGCTCGGGTTGCACGATGTCGCTGGCGTCGGTGCTCGCGCCGAAGCCGATGACCTCGCCGAAGAGCGGCGCCCCGCGCCGTCGAGCGTGCTCGTATTCCTCGAAGACCAGGACGCCCGCGCCCTCGCTGAGCACAAAGCCGTCGCGGTCCTTGTCGAAGGGGCGTGAAGCCCCGGGCGGGTCGTCATTGCGCGTGCTAAGGGCCTTCATCGCCGCAAAGGCGGCGATTCCGAGCGGCGTGCAGGCCGCCTCGGCCCCCCCCGCGAGCATCAGGTCGACGTCGTTCCGTTGAATCGCGTGGTAGGCCGCGCCCATGGCGCTACCCGCAGAGGCGCACGCGGTCGAGACCGCCGCGCTGGGACCGCGCAGCCCGAGGCCGATGGCGACGTGGCCCGCGGAGGCGTTGGCCATGAGCCGGGGGATGGTGAACGCAGAGACCTTGCTCGGACCCTTGTCGAGCAAACGCTTGTGCTGTTCTTCGAGCTCGAGCAGCCCGCCGATGCCGGTGCCAAGCACGACGCCGGCCCGGGTGGAGTCGAAACTGCCGGCCGGCAGCCCGGCTTGGGCCGCGGCCTGCTTGGCCGCGACATAGCCAAAGAGCGTGAAGCGGTCCATGCGCTTGGCGGTACGGACGTCGACGAAGGGCGACGGGTCGAAGTCCAAACACTCGCCGCCGATATGCACGTCGAACGGCGAGTAGTCAAAGCGCGAGATGGTGCGGATCCCGCTGCGGCCCGCGACCAATCCGTCCCAGTAGGCGGCGACGGAGGGGCCGAGCGGAGTGACGGCACCGAGGCCGGTGATCACGACGCGACGATCGCCCACGGGGCTGCTCCAGGCGCGGGTTACTTACTCGTGGAGCTATTGAGGTGGGCGATGATGTAGTCGATGGCCATCCCGACGGTTTGGATCTTCTCGGCCTCCTCGTCGGGAATGCTCATCTCAAACTCGTCCTCAAACTCCATCACCAATTCGACCGTGTCCAGGGAATCGGCGTTGAGGTCGTTGACGAAGGAGGTGTCGCGGGTGATCTCCGCTTCGGCCACGCCCATCTGCTCGGCAACGATCTTCTTCACCTTGGCTTCGATCTCAGACACTTCAGGCACGAGAGTACCTCCTGCTGGTCCGGGAGCTTTCACGGTGAAAGCCCGCCTGTATCTACCGGGAGCAATCGGGTCGTGCAAGTTTCGACCGACAGACCGAATGCCCACATCCACTAGACCGCCGGCGTTTGCAGCTTGCCCGGGCGGTCCGCGCCGCGGTTGCCCGGTCCAGAGCCGCTCAAGGCGGGGAGATAATAAACGGGCCGCAACCGGTTGCCAAGCCGTCCCGCCGACACTCCGCGCACTTTGTCAGCGGCCGGCGCACCGCGGGCGGAAACGGCTTCCGCGGGCCGGCCCGCCCTCCCGCGGAGCACGCGGGCACGGGCACCACACGGATCTCAGGAGCAATGCTCGGCTGTGCGCCGTTTGCGGCGTGCGCCGGCGCGGACGCCGAGGACCCGCACAGGGATGGGACGCGGTGGACGGGGCTCGACCAGATCGAACAGCGTGGTCGGGACCCGTGGCGCGGCGGCGACGAACGCGTCCACGTCCTGGAAGTCCCAGCGGTGCCGCGCCACGCGCTGCCCCCGCGCGCCGATGACCGCACAGCCGTGCTGATCGACGAGGACCCGCGTGGCGAAGCGGTCGCACATGGCCTCTTTGCGGCGCGGGTTGCGCTGGGCCGTCTTGACAAGATAGTGGTACAGCTCGTGCAGGTAGACGAAGAGCGCGAGCTGATAGGGGTCCGCGAGGACGAGCCGAAAGGTCTCGCGCCACCAGTGGGTGGCGTTGCATTGCGCGCGGGCGATGTGTGTGCCGAGCTGGTACGGGAAGCGCACGTGCCGGCCGAGGTTCACGAAGATCCGGACATCGCTGTAGAAGCACGTCCCGGAGAAATCCGCCCCGCGGCTGTAGCGGACGCGCACCTTCAGCCGCTCATGCCGGTACGGGTACGTGTGCCGGATGAGCAGCCGTTGGAGCCGGTCGCCGTCCAGTTCCGTCGAGTTCTGGAAGTCCATCCTCGGTTCCGCGGTCACGCCACGCGTATGAGAACCGCAGCGCGTGGGGATTTCAATCCGCCGCGGCGCCTGCCGCGGGGCGCGCACGAAAACGCGTGAGCCCGGCGATTGGCATCGCCGGGCCCACGCGCGAGGTTGATGGGTCACACATCCGTCAGAGACGGCCGGATATGGGTCTAAGGGGCGGTCCCTGTCGCAGCAGGCGCCGCACCTGGCTTGGGAGTCCGGGCTATTCGCCCTTGTTGCCGTTCGAATCCTGTTCGAGCATCTTCCGCAGGTAGGCGTTCTCCCGGCGGGTCGCTTCGAGGTCAAAGAGCATGTACTTGATGCCCAGACGCAGGAAGTCGATGCTGTCCTGGATGGCGTTCACGCTCTTCTTGATCTGATCGTGACGGTCCTTGGTTTCCTGGGCCAACTGACGGAGGCGATCGCGCTCCCCCTCCGGCAAAGTCTCGATCACGGCCACCAGTTCGGCCAGCCGTTTCTGGAAATCAGCCTCGTTCATGCTTCCTTCCTCCTGAGGCGATCAGCGGGCCGTGGGTCAAAGCCGGGCGGTGTCGGACGTCCCGCGCGTCCGCGTCGAGCACTACATTCTACTCGCGCCGCGCGAGCGGAAGCGTCGCGCCCGCTGCGCTTTCGAGGTGTTTTCCGCCCGCGCCCGCCACGCCGACGCGCGTGCGCCGCGCAGAATCTGCGAGCTCCTGTTTTTATGAGCAACCGGGCATCCTCTCCGCGACGCGGCGCGTGCGGCGGGGCCGTTTTCGCGGGCGCTTCCGAAAAAGTGTGCCGCGCACGCAACGCCGTGCCCTTGAGCCGCGTCGGGGCTTGCGATACACAGGGGTTTTTGAGGACCCTGCGAGGTGCCGGCGATGGAGTTGCCGCAGATTCAGTATGACGTTCTGGCCAAGCTGGCAGAGACCGCCGGCTCTGTCGCGATCCCCGACCTGGCCCGGGCGCTGGGGCTCGACCAGTCGCCGGTGACCGCGGCCTGCGGCGACTTGCGGCAGGCGGGCCGCGTGTTGCTCGAAGAGTCGACGCACCCAGAGTTGCGCCCCGGTCCAGAAGCCGGCAAGCCCCTCCCGGAACGGGTGATCATCGCGGTGCTGCGCGCAGAGGGCGGACGCTGTCCCTTCGCCGACCTTCCGCGCCGCTGCGGCCTTGAACCGGTCCAGGTTACTGCCACCAAAGGCTGGCTCGAGCGCCTCGGATGGGCCCGGAAGGAAGGCAACGACCTCGTGTTGCTGCCGGCCGCAATTACCGAGCCGCCGCAGCAGCCATACGAGAAGACCTTGCGCCGCGTTGCGGAGGGCGGGCTCTCTGCCCGTTCCAAACTCGACGATCTCACGCCCGAAGAAAAGGAGGGATTCCACGCCATCAAGAACCGCCGCGGGTTTCTGGTGGTCAAGGAGCGCACGGTTCGCAAGGTGGCGATCACGGACGCCGGCCGCAAGCTCCTGGCCACCGGCGTGAAGGGCCGCGGCAAGGTTACGCAGCTTACGCCGGAATTGTTGGCCGACGGCGGCTGGCGCAACGTTGACTTGCAGCCGTATGACGTGACGCTGGCCGCCAAGAAGTTGTACCCCGGCAAGGAGCATCCGTTCCAGCGCACGCTCGACCGCGTGCGGCGGGTGTTCTTCGAGATGGGCTTCGAGGAGATCGTCAGCCCGTGGGTCGAGTCGAGCTTCTGGGATTTCGACGCCCTCTTCCAGCCGCAGGACCACCCCGCCCGCGACATGCAGGATACGTTCTACGTCGCGCGCCCGAATCGCTGCCGGCTGCCCGACGATGCGCTCGTCGAACGCGTCCGGGCGACGCACGAGAACGGCGGCGACACCGGCTCGATCGGCTGGCAGTACCGCTGGAGCCGCGACCTGGCTCAGAAACCCGTCCTGCGGACGCATACGACCGCGACCACGATGCGTGCCCTGGCCCGTCACACGCAAGGCAAACCCGGCAAGTACTTCGTCATCGGCCCGGTGTTCCGCCGCGAGACCGCGGACTTCAAGCACCTGCCGGTGTTCCACCAGGTGGACGGGATCATCGTGGACCCGCACGCGAGCCTCGCGACGCTGATCGGCACGCTGTCGGCGTTCTACGCGAAGATGGGATTCCCGAAGGTCAAGGTGAACCCGAGCTTCTTCCCGTACACCGAGCCGTCGGCCGAGGTGCTGCTGTACCTGGAGAGCCGGCAGGAGTGGGTCGAGATGGGCGGCTCGGGCGTGTTCCGCCCGGAGGTCACGTTGCCGGTCGGCGTCACCGACCGCGTCCTGGCGTGGGGGCTGGGCCTTGAGCGGCTGGCGATGTTCGTCCACAACGTCGAGTCCATCGGCGAGCTGTTCTACGCGACGATGCCGTGGCTGCGCGAGGAACCGTTGTGCCGGGCGTAGGCGATCCGGGTCGTGCGCCCGATCGAGCGACGGACTACTCCTGACTGCCCGAAATGGCAAAACCTGCGCCGGCTGCGGTAGGGGTTCACGTTGCGGCTTACGGCGGGCCGATGCGCCCTGAGTGGTTCGGTTGGGATCAGCACGGCACGCCGTCGGTGCGCCGAGTCGGCGGCGCGCACGTCTCGTGGATCTTTGGTTCGCATTGGGACTAGCTAGTCTCGCGGCTCATTTCGTCTGTTCTGACGGGGTGCGCGGGTTTCTGCGTCAACTCGGTCGGTGTGTGTCGCGCGTGCTCACATGACGCCGTCGCCATTCGGCCTGCAGAATGTGTGGTGGGTGGCGGCTACATTGACGGCCAGTGGGCTGGCGGCGCGGCATCTGACGGCTCGGATCGCACTGCCTGACGGCGGCCGCGCCGAGCGTTTGCTGGCGTTTGGGCCGCTGTTCGTAGTGCTGGTGCTTCTAAGTGTGCAACTGCCGGCCGTGGCCACGCTGCTGACGGGCCAGCCGCTGGTGCGACCGTTGCCAATTGCCCTGGCGGCTGGCAGCCTGTGGCTGGCGGTGCACCTGGGCTGCCGGAGCGGCCGACACGCAAAACCGCAAATGGAAAGCGTGCCGGGCCGCGGACTCGGCCGGCGGCTGCGAAAGCTCTGGTTCATTTGGCTGCCGATCGCGGCCCTTTTCGCGGCTTTCGCGCTGCGGACGCTCACGGGGCCGCCGCTGACGTTCGACGGGTGCTTTTACCGTCTGCCGACGGTGGTGCGCTGGTGGCGCGACGGCGCTCTCGATCTCTATCTGGGCATTTGGCAACTGGGGCTCACGGGCAATGGTGAGTTGTGGGAGCTGTTGCTGGTTTCGCTGGGCCTCGAACGGCTGATCGAGCTGGGCATGGCGCCGTTTGGACTGTTGCTCGCGCTCGTGGTGTACGCGCTGGCCCGCCGGTTGGGTGTTCCCCGGCGGGCGGCGTTGCCGGGCGCGGTCGGCGTGCTGGGCCTGCCCATCGTTGCCGGCCAGATGTTCGGTTCGATGGTCGACCTGTTCGCGACGACCTTCGTGTTAGTGAGCGCGTACTGGCTATTCCGAAAGCCGCAGACGCCGAGGACGCGCTGGGCGTGTGTCGGGCTCGCCGGACTGAGTGCGGGGATCGCCCTCGGCACCAAGCTGACGAACGCGTATTGGGTGTTCCTGTTGGCGGCGACCGGCCTGCTGGTCTGGCGTTTCGGGTGGCGGGCGCGCCGGCGCGAGCTTTGGCGTGCGGCCGCCGTGTTCTCGCTGGCAGCGGTGCTGCCGGCTGGCTTCTGGCCGCTACGGGCGGCGTGGATCACCGGTTGGCCGCTGTACCCGCTGAAACCGAGCCTGGGCGGCGTGGCGCTGGGTGCTGGTACTGCCGTGGATGATCTGCGCACCATCGCTGTCGAGAATTCCCTGGGCGCCCTGGGCTATCCGTGGTTCGAGACGAAGTCGGGCGGCTATCCCTACGGCGTGGATAACGGGCTTGGGGCCGCCTACGCTGTCTTGGTGCCCGCGGGCCTGATCTGGTACGCGTGGCGCGTGCGGCCGTGGCGCAGATCGCCGGACCGGGTCAGCAGGGCGAGCGCGGCCTTGTTGGTTCTGGGCGGGGCCTTGCTCTTGGTGACGGCGTACTACAACTGCCCGCGCTATGTGCTGCCCATATGGATCTTGGCGTACGTCCTCGCCCTGCCGGCATTGGCGCTGGCAATGCGTTATCGACGCCGGTGTGCGCTGGCCCTCGTGGCCGTAACGACCTGGTGGACGGCGGCCGCAACGGGACTGGCGCCCGCCACGATCGCGCTGGACCGCATCGCGCGGGGCGATTTCGGCCGGGCGTCGGCGTATGAGCTGCCTACGATCGTCGACGCACTCCCGCCCGGCGCCGTCGTGCTCAACCTGGCGTCGTGCAGCAATAACTACCCGCTCCTGGGGGCGAGCCTGCGGAATACCGTGCTGGAGTCCATGCCGCACGTGGATTGGGGGTTGCCCCTGCCGCTGCGCTGGCCCGCGCTGGCCCGGCATCACGTCGAATACGTCTACTGCCGCGGCCGCGGCGAGCCGCCGTTCGCGCCCGACGTGGATTTCACCACGATTTTCGACGACACGGACAGCGCCGCACGGCGCGCCACGACGGCCCCGACCCGGATCTTCCGCGTGCTCGGATCGCGGGCGTCGCACAACCTCACAGCGCGGCAGGGGCCGCAACCAAGGTAGCGTCGGCCCCCCGTGGCCGACGTAGCATACGAAAGACCTTCGCGCCACGGCGAGATTCCGGAAGTTTGTAGTACGAACGACGCCAACCGCCCCCGCGCCCCTCAACATCCGCGCAATCTGCGGAAGCCCGTGCCTCTTCGCGCCTTGGCGTCTTTGCGTGCCTTCCCCCCGCCACCCGGGCCGGAAATTCACCCGCCGCGTGCAACGCCGGTGCGCCTCCCCGACGGCCCGCCCCAGCCCGCCCTCGTCCGTCGGCACCGCCAGCAGGTGCACGTAATTGGTCATCAGGCAGTAGCCGAGAATCGTGACGCCGGCGGCCGCGCACTGGTCGCGGAGCAGCTCCAGGTACACCCGCCGGTCGTCGTCGACGAAAAAGGCGTCCTGGCGGTTGTTTCCGCCCTGCGTGACGTGGTGCGGACGCCCGGGCACGATGATACGGGCCACACGCGGCATGGCGTTACGGTACCACCGGCCCACGAACGACAGCTCCTATGCGACGAACGCGAGGTGCTAACTTAACGGCGTTCGTGCCTGTCCCGCATTATTCAAGCTTCGAGCTTGCCGTCAGCTTCCTGCACTGCCACCAGGCCACCGATTTAGGGACGGACGGGGGCCGACGCCGGCGGGATTGGCCGCAAGTAATTACGCGCTGTGAGCGAATCGATATTCCCTCCCGAACGAACGGCAGCAAACACCTCGCCTACGTATTTGCGGGACTTACGCGTGACCTCGGGCGGCACATCTCGCAGCCCCACTACGGTCTCATCGTCAAATACCACCTCTGATAAGTAAATGGACGGGGTGTTGTTCGCCAGTTCCGGTACGGCAAACGTATGCCCATTCGGGTCGCGTGCTAACAACCCGGCAGCAGACAAATCCTCTAGACTGGCAGGGATTCTACCCACATCCTGGTAGTACTTGACCGCTGCGAGGCCGCAAACACGAACCGTTTCGTTGGCCACGAATTCCCTGTAGAACTGCCGTTTGGCAAACGACGCGGCGACATAAATGGCCAACACCGCGGTAACTAGCGCGATTCCGGCATAGAGAATTGGCCTTCTAATCATTGTAGAATGAATCCTCTGGGCGAGCAGGACAGGCACCTATTTTCTGTGCCGTACGCGGACCCACACGGTTGCCGTTCGCGTTGTTCCGGTCCATCCACACCATCTTCGCATCCAACCTGCGCTGCGGCCCCACCAACCCGCGCCCGGCGAGTCCGGCTGGAGCCGCACCGCCCAGTATAACTTCTCCCCGCCGTCCCCGCCCACCGGTCCCCGGCCCCTCGGTCCCCCGGCCCTACCCTCCGAACTCATCACTCTTCACTCATAACTCGTCATTCTCCGCCAATCCCCGCCACCGGCCACGCGAAGACGCACAAAATCGCGCACCCGTCGCCAAACTCCGCCAGCCGCCAACACCATCGCCCCCGTCCCTTGCTTTTCTCCATTCCTGAGTAATACTATCAGTGCTCACGCAGTGCCAGAGCCTGCCTTGACGGCCCGCTCGGCGGTGTGGCACC
>PMMM01000211.1 GCA_003162245.1 Phycisphaerales bacterium | reverse complement strand
CGGCGGGGTGGGCCGGCGCGGCGTGGCGGTCGTCCGCCGCGAAGGGATGGGGAAGGTCGCGGGCCGGCGCGCGGGACGACGGCTCCGCCCCCGGCCGAGCCGCCTGCGGAGGGTGCGACGCATGATGCTTAACGATGTGACCACGGTGGCCGGGGCCCACAAGCGCCGCAAGCGCGTGGGGCGCGGCGAGAGCAGCGGGCACGGCAAGACGTGCGGGCGGGGCACCAAGGGCTGTCAGTCGCGCGCCGGCGGCGGCCAGCGTCCGCTCCATGAGGGCGGGCAGATGCCAATCTTCCGGCGCTTGCCCAAGCGCGGGTTCAGCAATTTCGAGTTCCGCATTGCGTATAGCGTCGTGAATCTCTCCGATCTGGAAGCCCATTTCGAGAATGGGGCGACGGTGAGTGCCGCGACGCTGCGGGAGGCGGGCCTGGTCGGTGGCGTTGAGCCGCTGATCAAGGTGCTGGGCGACGGCACACTCTCGAAGAAGCTTACGCTGGAGGTGCACGCCGTCAGCCAGAAAGCGCGGGAGGCGATCGAGAAGGCGGGGGGGACCCTGAAGCTCATCGCGCGGCGCGATGGGGCCGCCCTGGCGCAGGCGAAACGTAACACGGCGAAGGCCGAGAAAAAGCAGAAGCGGGCGGCGAGTGGTGGGGGACGGCCGTCCGCGTCGGAGGACGCGGTCTCAGGGCCGCCGACGGGTTGAGCACGAGGGCCCGGTTGGGCCAGAGGATAGCCGGCGATGTTCCGCGCATTTATCAACGTCTTCCGCATCCCGGACCTGCGTAAGAAGGTCGGGTTTACGTTACTCATGCTCTGCGTCTACCGGATCGGGTTCTACGTCCCGCTCCCAGGCGTCGACCAGGACAAGCTCGCTCGGCACTGGCAGCGCGCCGGTGGCGTGACCGAGCAGGCCGCCGACATTTTCGCCATGTTCACCGGCGGGGACCTCGGCCAGAGCACGCTGTTTGGTCTGGGCATCATGCCCTACATCAGCGCCTCGATCATCTTCCAGTTGCTCGTCACGGTGCTCCCCTCGCTCGAGAAGCTCCAGAAGGAGGGCGAAAGCGGGCGCCGCAAAATCATGGAGTACACGCGCTACGCCACAGTGGGGCTGACGCTGATCCAGTCCGCCTTCTGGGTCCGCTACCTGACGGCCAACGACCTGGTGTACCCCGATTTCCGCGGGACCTTTGGGTTCCTGGGGGTCGCGATGACCGGGCTCATGGCGGGAACGCTCCTGTTGATGTGGGTGGGCGAGCAGATCGACGAATACGGCATCGGCAACGGCATCAGCCTGATCATCATGGCCGGCATCATCTCCCGCCTGCCCTACGTCCTGACGGAAGTGGCCAACGGGCTGATCGCCAGCATGCGCGGCGGCGGCACGCTGACGCCTGGCATGATGACGCCGGAGAAGATTGTCTTCCTGATCGTCTCGTTCGTCGCGGTGGTGGCCGGGTCGATCCTGATCACGCAGGCCCAGCGCCGGATCAAGATTCAGCAGGCCAAGCAGACCCGCGGGCGGCGTATTGTCGGCGGGGCGCAGCATTACCTGCCGCTGCGCGTCAACCACGGCGGCGTCATGCCGATCATCTTTGCGAGTTCGTTCCTGCTCTTCCCGGGCATGATCTTCCGGGCGATCTATACCTGGGGCGCCTGGCCGGTGTCGCTGTGGGGGTTCCTGCAGAACGAGTTCCACCCGGGGCGTTTCATCTATGAGCTCAGCTACGTCCTGATGGTGTACTTCTTCGCGTATTTCTGGGTGTCGGTGCAGTTCCAGCCGAAGGAGCTGGCGAACAACCTGCGGGACATGGGTAGCTTCATTCCGGGCCTGCGTCCCGGCAAGCGGACCGCCGACTACCTCGAAGCCGTCATGACGCGAATCACGTATGTCGGGGCGGGCTTCCTGGCGATCATCGCCCTGATTCCGTCCGTGGTCGCGGTGTACCTGGAGATTCCCTACCGGATTTCGGCGTTCCTGGGCGGAACCGGCCTGCTGATCGTCGTGAGCGTGACCCTCGACCTGATCCAGCGGATCGAGGCCAACCTGATCATGCGGAATTACGAGGGCTTCCTGGGCGCCGAGGGCGGCGGCCGCGTGAAAGGACGCCAGTACTGATGCCCGCCAGGCGACTCATCTTCCTGGGGCCGCCCGGGTCGGGTAAGGGTACGCAGGCCACGCGCCTGGCCGAGCGGAATGGGTGGGTGCAGTTGTCCAGCGGCGATGCCCTGCGCCGCGAGCGGAAGGAAGGCAGCGAGATCGGCCGCAAAGCCGCGCAGTACATGGACGCCGGCACGCTGGTGCCGGATGACGTGATTACGGGCGTGATGCTGGCGGCGGTGGATAAGTTGCCGTCCGGGAGCGGTTTCATCCTGGATGGCTTCCCCCGCACGGTGCCGCAGGCGCAGAGCCTGGACGGCGGGCTGAAACAGCGGAAGCTGAGGATCGACGCGGTGGTCGACTTCCGGCTGGCGGACGAGGAGATTGTCCGGCGGATCGTCGAGCGGCGCGTTTGTCAAAGCTGCCAGGCGACGTATAATTTGAGTTTTCTGCCGCCAAGGGTGCCCGGCAAGTGCGACAAGTGCGGCGGCGGTCTGATTCAACGGCCGGACGACCATCGCGAGGTGGTCGTCACGCGGCTGGAGACATACAAGGCGCAGACGGCCCCGCTGGTCGAGTACTACTCGCAGCGCGGGCTGCTGAGCGCTGTGGATTCGTCCACCGGTGCGGATGCGGTGGAAGCGCAGGTTTCCCGGATCGTGGACGCGGCGGGGCGCGGCTGATGGTTGCGGCGACCGCTCGGATCGTGCTTAAGTCCGCCCGGGAAATCGAGTTGATGCGCGCTGCCGGTCGAGTTGTGCACCGCGTGCTGGAAGAGCTGGGACGCATGGTGCGTCCCGGTGTCACGACGGCGGAGCTTGACGCGCGGGCGGAAGAGATTGTCCGCGAGTCGGGCGGTATCGCCCTTTTCAAGGGCGTGCGCCACCCGCAGGCGCGGTTTCCGTTCCCGGCGTGCATTTGTGCGTCGGTCAACGAGGAGGTCGTGCACGGGATACCGAAGGATCGGCCCCTGCGACCCGGTGATATTATCAGCGTCGATTGCGGCGTCCGCCTGAAGGGGTACTGTGGCGACGCGGCCCGTACGTTTCCGGTGGGTGCGGTGTCGCCGGACGTGCAACGTCTGCTCGACGTAACGCGTGAGGTGCTGGCGATCGCGATCCGGGAGATTCAGCCCGGGCGGCGCTGGCGGGAAGTCGCGCGGCTGATGCAACGACGCGCCGAGGAAGATGGGTTCGGCGTGGTGCGTGAGTTTTGTGGGCACGGCATCGGTCAGCAGATGCATGAGTTGCCGAATGTGCCGAACTACGTCGACCGGCAGCGGAATGGCGACTTCGAGTTGCGACCGGGTACGACCTTGGCAGTTGAGCCCATGGTGACCGCCGGTCGGGCGGACGTAGTGCTGGCGGATGACTCAGGTTGGACAGTGGTTACCCGGGATCGCTCCCGGGCGGCCCATTTTGAGGACACCGTCGCAGTGACGGAGAGCGGCGTCGACGTTTTGACCGACGGCCGGTGACAGTGGGGCGGGCCCCGGCCCGCCAGAGCGTATTGGGAGATCGCTGCCATGAAGGTGCGCAGCAGCGTCAAACGAATCTGCGAGAACTGCAAGATCGTGAAGCGGCGTGGCGTCGTGCGCGTGATCTGCACGAACCCCCGTCACAAGCAACGGCAAGGGTAAGGAAAGGCAGCGCGTATGCCACGTATCGCAGGTGTGGACATTCCGGCGACGAAGCGGACGGAAATCGCGTTGCGCTACATTTTTGGCGTCGGGCCGACGCGGGCCGTTGAGATCTGCAAGAAGGCCGGCGTGGATCCGGGCGTGCGGGCCAACAAGCTGACGGAGGAAGAGGTCAGCAAGATGGCCGCCATCATCGAGCAGGACTTCGTGGTGGAGGGTCAACTCCGCCGCCAAATCCAGCAGAACATCGCCCGGCTGCGGGAGATCCGCTGCTACCGCGGCCTGCGGCACATGCGGGGCTTGCCGGTCCGCGGGCAGCGCACGCGGACGAACGCCCGTACGCGGAAGGGCCCGCGCAAGACGGTGGCCGGCAAGAAGGGCGTGAAGGAAATGCATCGCGGCTAACGCGGGCAGGGAGCGTGTCGATTGGCTAAGTCGAGCTCGAAACGTCGCATGAAGCGCAACGTCGCCAAGGGCATCGCCTGCATTCGGGCGACGTTCAACAACACGATTGTCACGATTACCGACACCAACGGCGATACGCTGTGCTGGGCGTCGGCGGGTTCGGTGCCCGGGGCGGGCGGCGAGAAGAAGTTCACCGGCGCCCGCAAGAGCACCCCCTTCGCCGCGCAACGCGCCGCCCAGTACTGTGCCAACGAGGCGAAGAAACACGGTGTGATTGAGTTGGAGGTGCGGGTCAAGGGTCCGGGGGCCGGACGCGAGTCGGCCATCACGGCCTTGCAGGCCGCCGGCATGCGTATTCAGTCAATTGAGGACGTCACCCCGCTGCCGCACAACGGATGCCGGCCGCGGAAGCGTCGCAGGGTGTAAGCATGGGTCGATACACTGGACCGACGACGCGGCTGTCGCGACGGGAAGGCATCAACCTGATGCTGAAGCCGATCCGCGACGAGACCGGCAAGAACCCGCTCGAACGCGAGTACAAGAACTACCCGCCCGGGATGCACATGTGGCGGCGCGGCAAGTCTTCGGACTACGCGGTGCGCCTGCGGGAGAAACAGAAGGTCAAGCGGCATTACGGGCTGCTCGAGCGGCAGTTCCGGCGCTACTTCGCGCTCGCCTTGCGGGCGCCGAACACGGGCGAGGAGCTGCTGCGGATTCTCGAGCGGCGGTTGGACAACGTCGTGTACAAGGCGCGGTTGGCCGCCGGCCGGCGCGGGGCGCGGCAGGCCGTCGTGCACGGGCACATCCTGGTGGACGGCCGCAAAGTGGATCGCCCCGGGTATCTGGTGGCGGTGGGCGAGAAGATCACCGTTCGCAAACGCGAGAAGTCGGAGAAATACGCTCGGGCGCAAATGGCCCTGCTGGAGGGCGTGTCGAACCCGCCCCCGCAGGACTGGCTTCAGGTAGACCCGGCGAAGCTGGAGGCTACGGTCTTGTCGCTCCCGGGCCGCGAGCACGTGTTGATTCCGATCGAGGAGCAACTCGTCGTCGAGTTCTGCTCGCGGTAACACGGTCAGCGGCTGCGGGGTCCGACCGGCCGTCCGGTGGCCTCGGGAGGCGAGTGCAATATGCGGATCAGATGGCTGGGCTTGGAATTGCCGACCCGCGTCGTGCGGGATGAGTCGATCAGCACCAATACCTACGGACGCTTCACGATCGAGCCCTTCGAGCGGGGCTTCGGGACGACCGTCGGCAACAGCTTGCGACGGATTCTCCTGTCGAGTCTCGAAGGCGCCTCCGTGACGCACGTGCGCCTCGCCGGCGCCGACCATGAGTTCATGTCGCTGCCCGGCGTGCTCGAGGACGTCACCGACATCATCCTCAACATCAAAGGCATCATCGTCGACCTGGACGCCGATGCCCCCAAGACCATGCGCGTCGAGCGGCGCGAGCGGGGGGAGGTGCGGGCCGGCGACTTCCAGTGCGACCCGGCGATCACCGTGTTCAACCCCGAACTGCTCCTCGCGACGCTGACCGACGACGTGAATTTCTCGGCCGAGCTGACGGTGCAGCGCGGCCGGGGCTACGTGCCGGCGACGGAGTACATCGACGAGAACGCCGAGATCGGGATCATCCCGGTCGACGCGCTGTTCTCGCCCGTGACCCGCGTACGGTACCGCACGGAAGACACGCGCGTCGGGCAGCGCGTGAACTACGACCGCCTGGTCATGGAAATCTGGACGAAGGGCACGACGCGCCCGGAGGACGCCCTGGTCGAGGCGGCCAAGATCCTCCGCAAGCACCTGAACCCCTTCGTGCAGTACTACGATCTAGGTCAGCTCATGACGGCGGCGGACACGCCGGAGGAGCCGGCCAGCACGAACGTGAACGACGAGCTGCGCCAGAAGCTCGACGCGTCGATCGCGTCGCTGGATCTCTCGGTGCGGGCGAGCAACTGCCTTGAAGCCGCAAAGATCGGCACGATCGGCGAGCTCGTGCGTCTGAGCGAGAATGACCTGCTCGAGCTGCGCAGCTTCGGCAAGACGTCGCTGCAGGAGGTCAAGGAGAAGCTGGCCCGGATCGGCCTGGCGCTCGGTGTGAGCCCGGCGGCGGAGGCGGGCGGCTCCGACCCCAACGCCGCGCCGATCGAAACGTCGCTGACGGAATAGCCGGGAGGCGCGGGCGGACGGCCCGCCGCGGCACCGGCTGACCGCCGGGGCCACGAACGATCTAGACAGCCGACGCGCTGTCCGAGGTGAGACGATGCGCCATTGTGTACGCGGGCGAAAGCTCAACCGCACCATCAGCCACCGCGAGGCTCTGCGCCGCAATCTGGTCCAGAGCCTGATCGAGCATGGCGAGGTGCGCACTACCATCCCCAAGGCCAAAGAGGTGAAGGCTTTCGCCGAGCGCCTGATCTCGCTGGCGGTGACCGGCGGGCTGGCCGCGCGACAGCGGGCCGAGGCGCTGCTTCAGGACCGCGCCATCATCCCGAAGGAAAGCCGGGCCGACTACGACCGCATGAGCGATGCCAAGCGCGACAAGACGCTGCGCTCCCGCTCCGGGCGGCGGTATCGCGCCAACCAGCCGCGCCCGGGGCTCAAGTTCACCGCCGAGTCCGTGCTGCACAGGCTCTTCGCCGATCTCGGGCCGCGCATGAAGCGGCGCAACGAGGCGCGCCACTCCGGCGGCGGCTACACGCGGATCATCAAGCTGGCCGACCGGCGCCTGGGCGACGCAGGCCGGATCGCGATACTCCAACTGGTCGCCGAAGACGAGAAGCCGCGCGAAAAGAGCACGACCAAGACCGAGCGCAAGCGGCGGGCCCGTGTGAAGTACTCGGTGTACGCCGGCAAGCCGCGAGCGCTGACGACGCGCCGCCGGGGCGACAAGGCCGCGACGAAGGCGACGAAGGCGACGAAGGCGGCGGCGACCGAGGAAGCGGCGCCGGCCGACCAGACCGGCGGCGAGGCCGAAAAGGCGTAGGCGTAACGACCGGGCGACGGCCATGGCGGCGCAGCCTTCCATCTTCGCACGGATCGCGGCGGGCGAGATTCCCTGCCAGAAGGTGTTCGAGAACGACCTGCTACTGGCTTTTCTCGACGTCAACCCGCTGGCCGAAGGACATACGCTCGTCATCCCCAAGCGCGCCGTCGAACGCTTGGGGGACCTGACGGCCCAGGAGGCGGCCGAGTTCGGCCGGCAAATCCCGTTGCTGGCCCGCCGGATCATGACGGCGACCGGGGCGCCGGCCTGTAACATCCTCCAGAACGACGGCCGGGCCGCCGGGCAGGAAGTGCCGCACGTGCATTTCCACATCATCCCGCGGCGCGAGGGCGACGGGCTCGGGTTTCGCTGGAAGCCGCAAGCGCGCAGCCGCGAGGAACTGGAAGCGCTGGCGGCTCGGATCCAATCGCTGCCGTGAGCGTCGCAGTACGTTGCGGCCACGGCTTTCCAGCTTATAATTGAAAGCGTCTGGGGACGTAGCTCAACTGGGAGAGCGCCGCGTTCGCAATGCGGAGGTTGAGGGTTCGAGCCCCTTCGTCTCCAATGCCCGGCCGCTGGGTGGCCGGGGCGGCCCGGGCCGGGGCCGCGGGGGGATTCCGGTTTCGCAGAGTTGCGCGGTTCCGGGTTTATGGGTAGCATCGCGCCTGCCATGGGACGCGACGCCGGCAGACTCCGTCATGTCGTCAGGTATTTCACGCTCTTTGCCGGGCTGGGAGGGCTGTTCGTCGCGGGGGCGCTGCTGCACCCGCAGTTTCTGACGATCGCGAATCAGCGCGACGTGCTGGGGCAGGTGTCGATCAACGGCATCCTGGCGGTCGGGATGACGCTGGTGATTCTGACGGCGGGGATCGATCTGTCCGTCGGCAGCGTGATGTCGCTGTGCACGGTGGTGTGCGCGATGCTGCTGATGGAGCGGCCGGCGGGCTACTTCAGTCTGACGCGGGCACACTGGATTGTGCTTCCGGCAATCCTCTGGCCACTGCTGCTGTTGCGCGCGTGGCGCAGCCGTCGTACGAACGGCGGCTCGTCCTTACCACGGTGGCTGGGCGCGGTCGCGTTCGCGGTCTTTGGTGCGCTGGCGCTGGCCGCGTTGCTGGCGTTGCCGCTACTGTTTGGCCTGCCGCAAGGACTCTCGACCGTCGGTGTCCTCCTCGTCGTCCCCCTCGTCGGCGGCCTGATGGGCCTGATCAACGGCGTCATCATTACCAAAACGCGCTTGCAGCCGTTTATCGTGACGCTGGCGATGATGGTCTCGGCCGTCGGCCTCGCGAAATTCATCGCCGGGCAGGGCGGGCAAATTCACGCGATTTACACGGGCGACGGAGAGCGGGCGGGGGCGCCGGCGTCGTTCGAGCAACTTGGCGCGACGATTCTGACCGTCGGCCAGGAGACGCTGCGCAACGGCAACGTGCGCGACCTGAAATTGCTGCCGATTCCCGGCCTGTTCCTGATCGGGGCGTGGCTGTGCGTCGCGTTTGTCCTGCACAAGCTGCCGCTGGGACGCTACATCTTCGCCGTCGGCGGCAACGAGGAGGCCTCGCGGCTGGCCGGCGTGCCGGTGGGGGGCGTGAAGGTCTTCGTCTACACAGCCTGCGGCGTGCTGGCGGGGCTGGCGGCCGTGCTGTACTGCGCCCAGTACACGCAGGGCAAGGCCGACGCCGGACAGGGCAAGGAGTTAGACGCGATCGCGGCGGTGGTCATCGGCGGGACGAGCCTGATGGGCGGGCGCGGCAGCATCCTCGGGACGCTCGTGGGCGTGATGATCTTCGGGTATCTGACGAACATCCTCCAGCTCAAGGCGGTGTCGAGCGAGATTCAGGATATTCTCAAAGGCGTGATCATCGTCGTCGCGGCGGTGGCGCAGAGCGGGGACGTGCTCGGCGGCCTGCGGTCGCTGTTGCTGCGGCGGCGTATGTAGGACACGTGTCCGACGGGGACGGGGAGGGCGAGGCTCCGGCCGAGCCGCGGCTGCGAGACGGAGTCTGCGCGTTGCGGGGAACGGCCCGGCGCACACGCTTCCCGCCTTGCTGTTTCCCGGTTCAAATAGCGGCCGTACGGCTCCGTCGGCTGTGCCACTTGTACGGAGGCATCGGATGAATCGTCTGCTCACGCTTGCGGTGCTGGTCGGGGGCCTGCTGGTCGTTTCGTCGGTGACGGCGCAGGACGCGAAGAAGCCGGAGGCCGCGGGCAAGCCGGAGGCGCCGAAGGCGAAGGAGAAGTACATCATCGGGTTTTCGCAGTGCACGGTGAAGGAGCCGTGGCGGGTGGAGTTCAACCGGCGGCTGAAGGAGCACGCCGAGAAGGCCTATCCGAGCGTCCAGCTCGACATGCTCGACGCCGACGACAAGACCGAGAAGCAGGTCGGCGACGTGAAGACGTTCATCCGCCGCGGCGTTGATGCGATTCTGATCAGCCCGAAGGAGGCGGCGGGGCTGGCGGGCGTCGTCAAGGAGGCGACCGAGGCCGGCATCCCCGTCGTCGTGCTCGACCGCGACGTGACGTACCAGGGCTATGCCTGCTTCGTCGGCGGCGACAACAAGCTCATCGGCCGCGCCGCCGGCAAGGTCGCGATCGAAATGCTCGGCGGGCCGGGCAAGGCGAAGGGCGTCGTCTACGAGATTTGCGGCGGGCTGGCGTCGACGCCGGGGCAGGAACGCCGCGACGGCTTCCACGAGGCCGTCGAGAAGGAGAAGGGGCTCAAGATCATCGGCGGGCTGGATTGCGACTGGAAGAAGGACAAGGCGCACTCGGTGACGCAGGACGCGCTGAAGGCGAACCCGCAGATCGACCTGCTCTACGCTCACAACGACCCGATGGCCCACGGCGCGTATCTCGCCGCCAAGGCCGCGGGCCGCGAGGGCGAAATCAAGTTCATCGGCATCGACTCGCTGCCGAACGAGGGCCAGCGCTGGGTCAAGTCCGGCGAGCTGACCGCAACGCTGCTGTACCCGACGCCGGGCGAGGTCGGGCTCGATATGGCCATGAAGATCCTCAAGGGCGAGAAGGTCGAAAAGAAGGTGACGTTGCCGACGCGGGTGTTTACGAAGGAGAACGTGGAGAAGGGCGGCGTGGAAGTGAAGGTGGAGAAGAACTGAGCACCACGGAGGCGCCGAGACACAGAGAAAACCAAGTCTCCGCTGCTCTCTGCGCCTCTGTGGTGGTTCTGTGGTTCTTCCGGCAGCAGGACTATGGACCGCGCGGCGCAGGTTTTCATCTCGGTCTGCGAAGACTCGGCGGATGTCCACGCCGCGGCGCTCGTGCGCGCGGCGCGGGAGCGGCAGCCCGGCGTCGAGTTCTACGGGTTGACGGGGCCGCGGCTGCGCGAGTTGGGGGTCGAGACGGTCTACGATTTCGCGTCGCACGCCGCGATGCTGGCCGGCGTCCTCGGCGTCGTGGGGCGGGCGTATGAGGCCATCCGCGTCGTGGAACAATGCTGGCGTCAGCGCCGGCCGGACCTGGTTGTGCTGCTCGACTCCCCGGAACTGCACCTGAAGCTGGCGGCGCGGGCCAAGCGGCTCGGAATCCCGGTGCTGTACTACATCGCCCCGCAGACGTGGGCTTCGCGGGCCTATCGCAAGCGGCAGATCGTCCGGGACATCGATCGGCTGGCGTGCATTTTGCCGTTTGAGGAGAAGTATTTCAGAGGGACCAAGGGGTTTCATGCCGAGTACGTCGGCCATCCGCTGTTTGAGACGCTGCGGCAGGAGCGGCCGATTCCGGAGACGGTCGAGTTCCTGCGGCAGCGGGCCGCCGGGCGGCCGATCGTGGCGATCCTGCCGGGCTCACGCCAGCACGTCATCGACCGGATGCTGCCCATGCAGCTCGAGGTCGTCCGGCGGATGCGGACGGCCGGTCACGTCATATACGCGGCGATCTCGTGCGTCTCCGAAGACCGGCGGCAGCAAGTTCGGCACATCCTGGCCACCCACGCCCCCGACCCGAACCGCGACCGTGAGGGAGCGGCCGGCGCCGGCCCGCCTTCCGTGACGACCGACGCCGGCATCGACCTCGTCATCGCCGACAACGCCAGCCTGTTGACCGCGGCGGACCTGGTGCTGGTCGCGTCCGGGACGGCGACGCTCCACGTCGCGTACTACCGCAAGCCGATGATCGTGATGTACGACGCCGGTCGGCTGCTGTACTGGCCGCACCGCCTCTTTGGCCGCCTCGTGATCACGACGCCGCAACTCTCGCTCGTGAACGTCCTTGCGGGCGCCCGCGTGGTTCCGGAGTTCATGCCGTTCATCCGCGACCTGGCCCCCGTCGCGACTGTCGCCGCCCAGCTCCTGACCGACGCCACCTGGCGGAAGCTGATGACCGACCAGCTCGACGCGGTCGTGCGGCCGCTAGAGGACTCGCAGGCGAGCACGAACGTGTGTCGGATGATCGCGGAGATGCTGTCCGCATCCCCGACCCGCTAGCGCCGCTGCGGGCCCGCGCAAAACCCCGCGGCCGGGAGCCCGACACGCGAGTCTCGCTTTCATGTCCCGTCCCGCGAGTTTCCACGCCTGCTCTCAGCCCCGAGCCCCGAACCCCGCCTCCTCGCGTTGTCCGCACCTTATGCTACGATACCCGCCCGATAGAATCGGGACGCGCGATACCTAAGGAGACACCCCCGTGCCTCTGCCCTACAACCAACGTACCTGCTACTGCGGCGAGGTCGGCCTCGACCGCGTCGGCCAAACCGTCCTCCTCTGCGGCTGGGTCCACATTCGCCGCGACCACGGCGGGATGGTCTTCATCGACCTGCGCGACCGCAGCGGCATCGTGCAGCTCAAATTCAACCCGGAAACCGACCCGACCGCCCACGAGGTCGCCGGCAGGTTGCGCACCGAGTACTGCATCGCCGTACGCGGGCAGGTCGCGCCGCGGCCGGCGGACATGGTCAACCCCAACCTCGCGACCGGGAAGGTCGAGGTCAACGTCCACGAGATCGACCTACTCAGTACGTCGGAGACGCCGCGCTTCCCGGTGGACGACGACATCAACGTCAAAGACGAGCTGCGGCTGGAGTACCGCTTCCTGGACCTGCGCCGGCCGGTGATGCAGAAGGCCCTGATCACGCGGCATCGGGCGGTGAAGATCATCCGCGACTACTTCGACAAGCTCGGCTTCGTCGAGATCGAGACGCCGTTCCTGACCAAGAGCACGCCCGAGGGCGCGCGCGACTTCCTCGTGCCGTCGCGCAAGCACCTGGGGACGTTTTACGCCCTGCCGCAGTCGCCGCAGCTCTTCAAGCAACTGCTGATGATGAGCGGCTTCGACAAGTACATGCAGATCGTCCGCTGCTTCCGCGACGAGGACTCGCGCAAGGACCGCCAGCCCGAGTTCACCCAGCTCGACGTCGAGATGTCCTTCGTCCAGATCGACGACGTCATCCGCGTCGCCGAGGGCTACCTCGTCCGCGTCTGGAAAGAAATCCTCGGCGTGGACCTGACGCCCCCGTTCCCACGCATGCCGTATCAACAGGCCATGCTGGAATACGGCGTCGACCGGCCGGACACGCGCTACGACCTCCGCATCAAGGACGTCAGCGACATCGCCCGCCGCACCGAGTTCAAGGTCTTCACCGGCGTGCTGGACGCCGGCGGCGCCGTGCGCTGCATCCGCGTCCCCGGCGGCGCCGCGATCCCGCAGAGCGAGATCGAGAAGGCCGACGACAGCCTGCAGAACATCCTGCGCGGCATCGGCGCCGGCGGCCTGCCCTACGTCAAGGTCGAGGCCGGCCCCAGCGGCCCGCCCGCGTTCAAGACCGGCGTCGCCAAGTTCTTCAACCCCGAGCGCACCGCCGAGCTGGTCGCCGCCACCGGCGCGCAGCCCGGCGATGCGATCTTCTTCGCCGCCGACAAGAGCGCCGACAACGTGTGCAAGTTCCTGGCCCGCTTGCGTGAGGAAGTGGCCCGGCGGCGGGGCTTCATCCCGGCCGGCATGTGGAACTTCCTGTGGGTGATCGACTTCCCATTGCTCGAGTACCGCGCCGAGGACGCCCGCTACTATGCCGTCCACCACCCCTTCACCGCCCCGCTTGACGAGGACCTCCCGCTGCTCGACACCGACCCGCTCAAGGCCCGCGCCAAGGCCTACGACGTGGTCGTCAACGGCACTGAATTGGCCGGCGGCAGCATCCGTATCCACCGCGGCGACGTCCAGCAGAGGGTTTTCAAGCTGCTCGGCATGTCGCCGGAGGAGCAGCAGCTCAAGTTCGGCTTCCTGCTCAAGGCCCTGCAATACGGCCCGCCGCCCCACGGCGGCTTCGCGATGGGCGTGGACCGGATGGTCATGCTGCTGCAAGGGCTGGACAATCTGCTGGACACGTTCAGCTTCCCGAAAACGCAGGAGTTCTTCTGCCCGCTCACCGAGGCCCCGAGTCCGGTGGCCCAGGCGCAGCTCGACGAGCTGGGCCTGAAGCTTGCCGCGCCGGCGAAAAAGTAACCGGCCGCGATCGCTCGGTGATGAGAGCCCCCAAGCGCCAGCGCGGGGTTTCGCGGGAATGTCGCGCGGCGCGGTAACCCGTCGCTCGCGCTCTGGGCTCCGATTCAGTCCAACGCGTACCATACTTCTCGTCGATTTGCGAGGAACCACCATGTCAGCTCGGCTGTTACGCGCGTTTGTGGCTCTGCTCGGTGTCTTCCCGCTGACGGCACTGTGTGCCGCCGCCGACGCCAACGAACCCGTCATCGACTTCACGTGGGGCGTCAAGATCCCCATGCGGGACGGCGTGACGCTCAATGCGACGATCTACAAGCCGCACGACACGCCCGCGCCGCAGCCCGTCATCCTCTCCATGACGCCCTACATCGCCGATGGCCTGCATGACCGCGGCGTGTACTTCGCGAAGCACGGATACGTATTTGCGGCGGTCGATGTCCGCGGCCGCGGCAACTCCGGCGGCGAGCTCGAGCCGCTCGTGCACGATCCACAAGATGGCCACGACGCCGTCGAATGGCTCGCCACCCAGCCGTGGTGCAACGGCAAGGTCGCCATGTGGGGCGGCTCCTACGGCGGCTTCAATCAGTGGGCCACGCTTAAGGAGTTGCCGCCGCACCTAGCGACCATCGGGCCGGCCGCCGCCGCACACCCCGGCGTCGACTTCCCTTGCTTCGGCGGCTTCTTCACGCCCTACGCGCTTCAGTGGCTCAGCTTCACGAGCGGCACGACCGGCAACGGCAAGCTCTACAACGACGACGCCTTCTGGGACAGCAAGTTCAAGGAGCTGTACGACCGGCACGAACCGTTCAACACCCTCGATGCCGTCGTCGGCAACAGCTCCACCGTGTTCCAGACCTGGCTCAAGCACCGTACCCCCGACGCGTATTGGGACGCCACCGTCCCGGCGTCGGAGCAGTACGCGCGGCTGGACGTCCCGATCCTGACGGTCACGGGGCACTACGACGCCGACCAGATGGGCGCCCTGGAGTACTACCGCCGGCACATGCGCTATGGGAGCCCCGCCGGCCGCGAGAAGCACTACCTCATCATCGGTCCGTGGGATCACGCCGGCACGCGCACCCCGAAGCGCGAGTTCAAGGCCCTCAAGCTCGGCGAAGCGAGCGTCGTGGACCTCAGCGCCCTGCACGTCGCGTGGTACGACTGGACGCTGAAGGACGGGCCGAAGCCGGCCTTCCTGAAGCAGCGCGTCGCGTACTACGTGCCGGGCGCAGGTGCGGAGGCATGGAAATACGCGGACGCGCTCGAGTCCATCTCGAACGAGACGCGCTCGCTGTGCCTGCATTCGACCGGCCGTGCGGACGACGTGTTCGCGTCTGGGTCGCTGACGGCGGTGCGCCCCGACGGCGAAACGCCGGACGCCTACGTGTACGACCCGCTCGACACGCGTCCGCTGACGCCGCCGGACCAGGAATCGGGCACGATCGCCAACCCGTACACGAATGAAACGCTCGCGATGAGCCTGTCGGGCCGCGGGCTCGTGTATCACACGACGCCGCTGCCGGAGGCGTTCGAGATTACCGGTACGGCCAAGCTAACGCTCTGGATCGCGCTCGACGTGCCCGATACGGATTTCTGGGTCGGACTGTATGAGGTTTTGCCGGACGGCGGCAGCATCTGGCTCGCCGCGGACTGGAAGCGAGCCCGCTACCGCGAATCGCTGGCCGAGCCGAAGCTCGTCACGCCGGGCAAGATCGAGCGTTACGTGTTCGACACGTTCAACTTCTTCTCCCGCCGCGTGTCCGCCGGCAGCCGTCTCCGCCTCATCGTCCTGAGCCCGAACACGCCGTACGTCGAGAAGAACTACAATGCGGGCGGCAACCTCGCTGAAGAATCCGGCCGCGACGCGCGGACGGCGCACGTGCAGGTATATCACGACGCGGACCATCCGAGCGCCCTGGAGTTGCCGATTGTGAAATAGGGCGGGCGCGGCCCGCCGGGAAGCCTGTGCCACGGGGATCGAAGGAGTCGGCGATGGTGACTCGCCACGTACAACGTCCGTCCTGGTCAAGCTACGCTCTGGCGCTGGGCACGGTGCTGGCGGGGCTGCTGCTGTGGCAGGGGCTGAGTTCGCCCCGCGCCGCCTACGCCCAAATCCCCGACAGCGGGGCGCAGTTCAACGAGATGATCAGGGAGATGCGCACGTCGAACGAGAAGCTGACGGAGATCGCGAAGCTGCTACGCGACATCCGCGACGCGCAGGCCGAGCCGAAGAAGGACCAGGACCGCAAGGCGCCCACCACCAGACCGTGACGGTGCTCGGAAGGCGATCAAGCCGCAGTGGGCTGGATTGAGAACGCAACCCCACGGCTATTCCGGGTTGCGCGGCCGGCTCTTCCACGCGGAGGGGATGCCGTAAATCGTACCCTCGGCCGTAACGCGCTCCGGCGGATGGAGCATCAGATCCTTGGCTGTCGATGGCGGGCCGGCCACGGGCCGGTTCTGCTCGTAAAACGCGCAGATCGCGTTGACCGCCGGCTCCACGTCGTCGGTGATCATGAACAGGTCGAGGTCCCCTGGCGAAATGAAGTTGTGTTGCTTCAGCAGCGTGGTGCGGATCCACTCGGCCAGCGGACGCCAGAACTCGGTACCCATCAGGATGATCTTCATCGGCGGCGACTTGCGGGTCTGCACGAGCGTCATCGACTCGAAGAACTCGTCGAGCGAGCCGAATCCGCCGGGGAAGCAGATCGTCGCCACGGCGTATTTGACGAACATCACCTTGCGCACGAAGAAATAATGGAAGTCGAGCGCGATGTTCTGGTAGCGGTTCGGCTCCTGCTCCTCCGGCAGAGCGATGTTCAGGCCGACGCTCTTGCCCCCGGCCTCCGCCGCGCCTTTGTTGGCGCCCTCCATGACGCCCGGTCCGCCCCCGGTGATCACCGCGAAGCCGCACTCGACCAGCCGCCGCGCGCACTGCTCCGCGACCGCGTAGTACGGATCGGCCGCCGTCATGCGGGAAGAGCCGAAGATCGAGACCGCCGGCCCGACGCGCGACATCACGTCGATCCCTTCCACAAACTCCGCCATGATGCGGAAGATCCGCCAGGTCTCTTCCGCCGCCGTCCGGTACGTGAATTCGCCGTCTGACATGAAACTGCTTCTCCTCGTGCGTTTCACGTGAAACACACCGACCGGCCATGACGAGGCCGGCGCGTCGGCGCTCCGCACACTCGTGGGGAAAGCCGGACGACCCGCCGTTCACGCTGCGAGTCGCGCTTCGGCGGCGGCACTCCCGCAAGGCAACCGCCGAAACATCTTATTATACCCGCAAGTGTTGCGCGGCATGTCGCTATTTGCAGTGCCGGTCGATCTCGCGCAGCCGCCCCAGGTTAACGCGGTCCCAGTCCCGCCCGGTTCGATCCGTACCCTTGGGTGTCTCCAGGATCATGGGCACGTCCAGAAAACGGGGGTCGGCCAGCAGGTTTCCGAACGCCGCACGGCCCAGCCGGCCGCGGCCGATGTGCTCGTGACGGTCGAGGTGCGCGCCGCACTCCGCCCGGCTGTCGTTCAGGTGCCAACAGCGGATGCGCGCCAGGCCGACCGTTCGGGCCGCCAGATCGATCATGGCCTGATAACTTTCCGGCCGGCGGATGTTGTAACCGGCGGCAAAGACGTGGCAGGTGTCCACGCACACACCCACCCGCGGCGCGGCCTCCACCTGGTCGATGATCTCTGCCAACTCCTCGAACGTCGCGCCCAGCGTCGAGCCCTGCCCGGCCGTCGTTTCGAGCAGGGGCATCACCGGCGGCTCGATCGGGCGAGCCAGCACGCGGTCAAGCGCGTGTGCCACGCGCGCAACTGCCGGCTTGCGCGCGGAGCCGGTGGCAGAGCCCGGGTGGAAAACCAGGTATGGAATGGCGAGTATGGCGCACCGCCGCAGTTCCTCGGTGAACGCCCGCTCGCTCAGCGCGGCCAGGGACCGGCGCGGGGATGCCAGGTTGATGAGATATGTCGCGTGTGCCACCGGTGGGCCGAAGCCGGGCGTTTCACGCAGCTCGTGCCAGCGGGCGACGTCCGCGGGGTCCAGCGGCGCGGCGCGCCACTGCCGCTGGTTCTTCACGAACACCTGGACTGTGTCGAAGTGCAGATGGAGCGCCTTCTCGATCGCGCAGTGCATTCCGCCGGCGATTGAGAGGTGCGCACCGAACCGGTGCCGGCGCCAGGTCGCCGCGCTGGACGCGCGCACCGAGCTGTCTTTGACGGCGGACATTGAAACTGGTCTAATGCGCTTGGTGATTCGGGTCAATGTGGCTTCATCGGGTGCTTGGCGTGCCTGTGGATACTCTCATTCTGGCGTCAGCCAGCCCGCGCCGGCAGGAACTGCTGGCGCGCCTCTACCCGCACTTCGTCGTAGAGCCGTGCCAATACACGGAGCCGTCCGACGACTCCAGCCCCGTCCACGCCCGCGAATGGGCGCTTGCGCTCGCCCACTTCAAGGCCCGCGCGGTCGCCGACCGCCATCCCGAGTGCTGGGTCCTGGGGGCCGACACGGTCGTCGCGTGCGAGGGCGAGATTCTCGGCAAGCCGCGCGACCTGGCCGACGCACGCCGGATGCTCGAGCTCCAGGCGCGGTACGTGAGCGAAGTGATCACGGGCGTGTGCCTGCTGCGGACCGGTCCGCGGCCCCGGCGGCTGGCCGAGACCGACGTCACGCGGGTCTGGATGCGCGACGACCCGGCTGCACGCCGGACCTACCTCGAAAGCGGCGACTGGGCCGGGAAGGCAGGGGCCTACGGGATCCAGACGGTTGGCGACCGACTGGTGGAGCGGATTGACGGCAGTTTCTCGAACGTCGTCGGCCTGCCGGTCGGCCCGGTCAGCCGCCTGTTGCGCACGGCCGGATACGCAGTCGTCGAAACGGGCGACGACCAGTGGCCGATTCTCGATTCCGGGCGCGTTTCCGGACCGGCCGCGGACGAGGCCTGCTGATAAAGTCTGGCTCGGTCGGGGCACGTGGAGTATCATGTACACAGCATGAGCCACAGCCCGCTACGGGCCGATAGATTCAGCGGGCGATGATCTTGAGTGCGGCGGTCCAGGGGACGTGCCGACTGGCCACGTCGGCTCTATGCGGTGACGGCAAGCGAGCACATGGCCACGAAGCTCGACACAGTGCTGGGCGACTACCTGAAGGAGATCAAGAAGTATCCGCTCTTGACCGCCGAGGAGGAGCGTGCGCTGGGCCTCCAGGTCCGCGCGAAGTCCGGGGCGGAGCAGCGCTTCGCGGAAGGGAAGCTCAGCCTGGCGGAGTACGAGCGCGCGCAGCGCGAGGCGGCCGAGGCCCGCGACCGGATGGTGCAAGCCAACCTGCGGCTCGTCATCAGCGTGGCCAAGCACTTTCGCAACCGGGGGTTGCCGCTCGAAGACCTGGTCAACGAAGGCAACGTGGGGCTAATGAACGCAGTCGACCGCTTCGACCCCGACGTGGGCTCGCGGTTCAGCACGTACGCCGGGTACTGGATCGACCAGGCGATCCGGCGGGCGGTGCAGAACTCGCAGCAGATGATCCACATCCCCAGCTACCTGATGGAGCAGATTGGGCACATGAAGCTGGCGACGCGGGCGCTCGAAGAGAGCCTGGGGCGTCCGCCCCAGATGCCCGAGATCGCCAAGCAGATGGGCATCACGCACCGCAAGGCCAAGGCGATCCTGCAGGCGATCAAGGCCTGCTCGTCCCGGATGCAGGGCAGTGCTTCAGCCGATGGCGAGGGCAGCCTCAGCGAGGCGCTGGAGGACACGCGGACGCCGGCTCCGTTCGAGGCGTCCTTCAACGAGTCGGACTCCGAGCTGGTTTCGAACCTGCTCGGCCGCATCACGGAGCGCGAGGCGCTGGTGCTGAAGCTCCGCTACGGGCTCCGCGAGCGGCGCGGCAAGCCGATGACGCTCAAGGAGATCGGCGAAGAGGTCGGCCTGACGCGGGAACGTGTGCGCCAGATCGAGCGGGAAGCGAAGGCCAAGCTCGAAGAGTACATGAAGCTGCACGCGTGAGGCGCTCCGGAGCCGCTTCGCACGGGAACCGGGGGCGTCCGGCGGGCTCGCGTACAATCAGCGTGAGACCGCAACGGCACGAGCTTCCCAGTCGAGGACACGCCTCGATGTCAACATACCAGTGTGTCACTTGTGGGCGTGAAGTCGTCTACGACGGCCCGCTGCCGGTGCGCTACCCGTTTTGCAGCTCCCGCTGCCAGTTCGTCGATCTGGGCAAGTGGCTCCGCGAGCAGTACACGATCGAGCGCGACCTGACGCCGGAGGAGGCCGGCGAGCCGTGGCCGCCGCGCCCGCCGGGGGAGGAACCGCAAAGGCGCTGAGAGCGCAGAGCACGCAGAGAGTGTGTTCAGGTTGGGGGCTGGGGACCATCATGTTGACGTGCGGTTGCTTTCGTAGCGCGGGACGTGGACCTGCGTTTGTGACCTGAAGTTTCGTCTCTGCGTGCTCTGCGCTCTTGGCGCCTCTGCGGTTTCAGTGCTTGAAGTGCCGCGTGCCGGTGAAGATCATCGCCACGCCGCGCTCGTCGCAGGCCGCGATCGTGTCGGCGTCGCGTTTGCTGCCGCCGGGCTGGATCAGGGCGGTGACGCCGGCGTCGAGCAGGATGTCGGGGCCGTCGCGGAAGGGGAAGAACGCGTCGGATGCCGCGGCGGCACCCTTGAGTTGGTCGGCATGACCGTTTTCCTGGGCGAGCCAGGTCGCGATGCGGCAGCTCATCACGCGGCTCATCTGGCCGGCGCCGTTGCCGAGCAACATGCCGTCCTTGCAGATCGTGATCGCGTTGCTTTTCGTGTGCTTGCAGATCAGCCAGGCGAGCCGCAGGTCGTCCAGCTCGGCGGCTGTCGGCGCGCGCTGCGTGACGACCTTCCACTGCTCTTCGTTGAGCCCGACGAGGTCGCGGGTCTGCATGAGCACCCCGTCGGCGATGCGCTTGAAGTCCATTTCGTTGGGATCGGGCGGGATGCTCATGTCGCCGACGTCCAGGAGCCGCACGCGCCGGCCCCAGTCCTTCTTTGTGCGAATAACCTCCACCGCGTCTTTGTCGAATGACGGCGCGAGCCACACTTCGACGAAGAACCCGCCCGCACCGGCCACCTTCCCCCAGCGGGCGTACGTTTCCATCACCGACCCGGCGAACGCCACGTCGACGTTGAAGTTCGCCGTGAGAATCCCGCCCAGCGCAGCGTTCGGATCGCCGAGGTACGCCTTGCGATACGCCTCCAGCGGTTCTGCCTCGACCGCGGCCCCACAGGCGTTGGCGTGCTTGATGAAGCAGCAAGTCTTGAGGTCTGTCCGTGCCCGCGTCAGCTCCGCGCATAGCTCAAGTGCGGCGCTGGCGTCGGCCAGGTTGTTGAAAGACAACGGCGGGTTATCATCTCGGATGGCACGACAGACTTCGTGGGGCGGGTATATCTGCCGGGACGCGGTCTCCCAGCTGAACCTCAACTCTGCTTGCTGGTGCGGGTTTTCGCCATAGACCAGATCTACGCCCACGGCGCGTAGCAAATGTAGTACTTCGACGGACTCCCCCGTTCCCCGTTGCGCCAGCAACCACTTTGCGATCTGGCCGTCGTAGTACTCCGTCGTCCAGAAAGCAGTGTGCGCGCGATCCACTGCCGCCCGGGTCCTCGCATCGGGCCGGGCGTCCGCTTTGCGGATTGCGTCAAGGCACCAACGGTAGTCCATTTTCGAGGACCAGGGCCCGCCGGACGGAACCAGAACGAGCACATGCCGGCTATTCTTCGCCGCCGCACGCAACAGGCACGGGCCGCCGATGTCGATCATCTCGATGGCTTCGTCGAACGTGCAGCCGGGCTTGGCGATCGTCTGCTCGAACGGGTACAGGTTCACGACGACCATGTCGATCGGCTCGATCCCCTGCTCCGCGAGCTGCCGCATGTGCGCCGGGTTGTCGCGGTCGGCCAGGATCGCGGCGTGGATCTTCGGATGCAACGTCTTTACGCGGCCGTCCAGCATTTCCGAGCAGCCGGTGATGTCTTCGACGAGCGTCACCGGAATGCCCGCCTTTGTGAGCACTTCTGCGGTCCCGCCGGTCGAGATGATCTCGATCGCGAACTCGTCGTGCAGCGTGCGGGCGAACTCGACGACGCCGGTCTTGTCATAGACGCTGATGAGTGCCCGGCGGATTTTCAGCGGCTCCGACATGCTCGCTCCCGGAAACGCACGCGGGCCGCCGTTCTCGGCAGCCCGCAACGACGTGTCTCACGCCCTCGACACCGCACGTCACTCCGGGCCCTCTTTGCCCTTAAACCCCTTCGTCACGTCCGACTTACCGCCCAGTGGCACACCCCGGCTGCCCGCCTGCAACGGGTTTGGGGTTTTCGTCACCGGCCGCGTGGTCGGCTGAGACGTCGGCTGCGTTGCCGCACCCTCGCCCTGGCCGGCGCCCAGCGGCCGCAGGGCGTTCAGCACGTCTTGCCGGCGGGGGAACGGGATGCCGGGCGGCCGAGCGCAGAACAGGCGTCCGTCCGCCGCCGCCAGGAAGATCGTCGGGTTGTCGGGCACTGGCACGCCGAGGGCGAAACCACTGGCCGCGACCGTGTGCCTTACTTGGCCGTCCTTGATGGCAACCTCGAGGAGGGTCCCGTCGCCGGCGAGCATGTAGACGACGTCCTGGCCGGTGGCCAGCACTTGCCGACCTTGCGGCAGCTTCCAGCGCACGCGTTTGTTTTCGACGTCGAACCCGGGACCGGTTTCGAGGGCCACGACGCCTTCGCCGAGCGCGTACTGGTACGCGGTCATCGGCGTCACGAACGGTGGCTCGCGCAGCGGGGACGCGAAGCGCACGCGCCACTTGATCTGCCCGAACTCCGCGTTTACCAGGTACAGCGACTGGTCCTGACTGGCGACGTAGACGCCGTTGTCGTCGGCGACCAGGTCCGCGGTGATCGCCCCGCTCGTGACGATCTCCCACTGAAATGTCTTCGTGGCACGCGTGCAGGCGTACACCGACTGGCCGTCGTTGGCGACGTACACGAAGTCGCCGAGCACGGTCGGCGTCGATGCGATGGGGCCGTCCACGACGACCTGCCAGAGTGCCCGCTCCGCGTCGATGTCGAAGACGTGCAGCCGGCCGTCCAGCCCGCCGATGAACAGACGATCCCCGTCGCAGACCGGCCCGGTAGCCGAGGGGAACCGCAGCTCGCGGCGCGAGATCCCGTCACCGGTTCGCCGATCGTAAACCTGAATGTCGTGAGGGGTCACGAAGACAGTCCGATCTTCGGCGTGGCACGGCCGCCGCACGCGGTAGCCGGAGCGTGCGATGGGCTGGACCCAGCGCAGTACGCCGGTGTAGGCGTCGATCGCGTAGGCGTACCCGTCCTGCGTGCCGAGGTACAACTGGTCGTCGACCAGGTACGCATCCAGCACGCGCTGGTCCTTCTCCAGTGGGATTCGAAGCTGCCAGAATTTGGCCAGCCCGGCTTCGTACAAGGGCTGCGGCGGGAGAAAGTCGTCGGCCGCCGGCACCAGCGGGCACAGCCACGCAATCAGCGTCCAGGCACAGATACGGCTGGGCGTCATGGGCGCATTCCCGTATAATTCGGCTGGCCGGCCGGCCGGGTTCGCCCCGCCGGCGAGGCACCGCAGCCGGCCACACACGCACCGCGGCAGACTAGTCGCGGCACCGGATTCCGTCAACTGCCGGGGGCGGCGGCTTGCGTTCGGGCCGCGAGCGACCTATTCTGCGACGTTGTGGGCGGGTGTGGGTACGCGCCCGCGGCCTGCGATGCAGCCAAGAGGCAAGGTGGCCTGGGCCATAGACTGAAAAGGAGAGCACCGATGAGGATGGCGCGGCGGATGACGGTGGGAGTTTGTGGTGTGCTGATTGCCCTGTTTGCCACGGGTTGCACGAGTCCGGATCAGATTCAGATCGAGACCCTGCAAAAGAAAGTCCAGGACCTGGACGCGGAAAACGCCAACCTGCGGGAGCGGCTGGCCAAGGCGCTCGCGGACCGCGACGCGGCCAGGGCGGAGGCAAGGGCGTTGCGGCAACAGTTGGATGCGTTGAACCAGCAGCCGATGGAGAAGGGCCCCACGGGTTGGGTGGGTTCCGGTCCGTACGCGTGGACGAGCCTGGGCACGGACTTCCTGTTCGCCTCCGGCCAGGCCACATTGCGAGCAGAGGGGCGCGCGAAGCTCGCGCAGGTGGTGTCGGAGATCCAGGCGAACTTCCCGGAGAAATCCGTGTGGGTTCTCGGCCATACCGACACCGACCCGATCAAGTACACGAAGGACAAGTGGAAGGACAACCTGGACCTGAGTGCCAATCGCGCGATGACCGTGTATCGCGAACTGATGAAGCTGGGGATCACGCCGGAACGCATGATCGCCGGCGGCCAGGGTGAATTCTTCCCGCGGGCGGGAAATAACACCAAGGCCGGGAAGCAGGAGAATCGCCGCGTCGAGATCATCGTGGTTCCGCCCCGACCGGCGGTTGGCACGCCTTTGGGACCGGCCGAGATGCCGAAGACCGGGCCGGAGACTGGGAGCGCGGCGCTCGTTCCGGTGCCGAAGGAATGACGGCGCTGCCTCGCGTTGATTGTATTTGAGCATGCCTGACGTTGAACATTGCGGCGCGACGCGTCCTCGATCGGCGAGGATGTGTCGCGTCGCTCGTTTGTGAGAGGGCTCCAGTGACCCCGGTCACCGCGACTGCGGTCAACGGGGATGATGCTTCAACCTCCGCATCGTCCAACCGGAACTGCCTTCTTCGCGAAGAATTCCAGCCCTCCTCCGTGTTCTCGGCGCTCTCTGCGCCTCAGCGGTGAGCGACCCCGGCTGGCCAGCGCGCGATGACACCTGGACAACGCATCACGGCCTTCCTCGGTCTCCGCCGCAGCGTCGTTGGCCTGCTCGGCATGATCGTGCTCGTCGGCCTGGGCGAGCGCATGGCCGACCGCTTTCTGCCGGATTACCTGCTGGATCTCGGCGGCGGCGTGCTGGCGATCGGGCTGCTGGCGGGATTCAAGAATCTCGCGACCGCTTGCTACTCCTTGCCGGGTGGGTACCTGTCGGATCGGCTCGGCACCAAGCGGTCGCTCCTCGTATTCAACTTGGTCTCGATCGCCGGATACCTGCTGGTCGTCCTCGTGCCGCGCTGGCCGGCGGTGATCGGCGGGGCGATCCTGTTCCTGTCGTGGTCGGCGATTTCCCTGCCCGCCACGATGGAGTTGCTCGCCCAGGTGCTGCCCGCGACGAAGCGCACGATGGGCGTCTCGCTGGTCTCGCTCGTGCGGCGCGTGCCCATGGCGCTGGGCCCGGTCGCCGGCGGCGTGTTCATCACCTACTTCGGCCTGCAAACGGGGATTCGGTTGAGCTTCGGCGTCGCGCTGCTCATGGCACTGGTCGCGATCGTCATGCAGCAGGCGTTGATTGCCGACGATCGCGCCGCCGGCACGGCCGCCCCGCCCCGGAGCAGCGCGCTGACGGTTCTGCGCGAGATGTCGCCGGGGCTGCGCAATCTACTGATCTCCGACGTGTTGATTCGCTTTTGCGAGCAGATCCCGGATGCGTTCGTCGTTGTGTGGTGCACGCGTGCGATCGCCCGGCCGGTCACCGAGTTGCAATTCGGCTACCTCTCGGCCATCGAGATGGGTACCGCCGTGCTCTGCTACATCCCCGTCGCCCATCTCGCCGACCGCGCCGGCAAGAAGCCGTTCGTCGTGCTCACGTTTATCTTCTTCACGCTGTTTCCGCTGGCCCTTTGGCGCTGCCACTCGTTCTGGCCGCTCGTCGGCGCCTTTGTTCTCCGCGGCCTGAAGGAGTTCGGCGAGCCCACGCGCAAGGCCCTCATCCTGGACCTGGCCCCCGAGAACCGCAAAGCCATGACGTTCGGC
The DNA here is from genome assembly GCA_003162245.1 of Phycisphaerales bacterium. Lineage (GTDB taxonomy): Bacteria > Planctomycetota > Phycisphaerae > UBA1845 > Fen-1342 > Fen-1342. The sequence goes on along the minus strand of PMMM01000211.1, from coordinate 12,219 downwards.
GTGTACTACCTGATCCGGGACGTCATCGTCTCCGTGGCGGCGTTCGGCGGGGCGTTCTTGTGGATGAAAGGGCCCGCGGTCAACCTGCTGGTCGCCTGTGCGTGCGGATTGGCCGGGACCATCTGGTTTGCATGGCGCGGCAAGGACGTTGGCCGGCCGCGCGCGTGACGTCTGCGGCCGCAGCGTCTACCCGTCGGCGAAGATCTGCTCCGCTTCGTCGACGTGGCCGGGCAGCGCCGCGACGATCTCGTCCAACGCCGGTCGCGACAGCTCAACGAGCCCCAGAGTCTCGTCGGACACGGCTTGTCGGCTGGCGGTCAGCCAGAAACCGAGCTTGGCCTGGCAAATCAACGTGTCGGCCACGTAGACGGTAGCGGCCATGCGCCGCAGCTCGGGCTGCAATGCCCAGGGTTCGTGATGGTACGCGATCGCGTGCCGCAGGCCCGGCGGGAACTTCCAGCGGCTCGCCAGGGCCCAGCCCAACGCCTGGTGGTCGGCGCCGATGACCGCGATCTCCGTCGCGCAGAAGTCCTGCGGATTGCTCAGGCAGGCCGTGGCCACTTCGCGCAGCTTGGCCGGGAAGAGTTGTTGGGCCACGATCAGGCCCACGTCGTGCACCAATCCGGCGACAAAGGCCTCGTCGACCTGGGGCAAGTGAACCGCGTTGGCCAGCAGCCGCGCCGCTACGCCCGCCGCGACGCAGTGTCGCCACAGGTCGCGGGCGGCGAACTGGTCGCACACGGCGTCGGCGCGGAACATGCGCGACAGCGAGGCGGCGAGCGCGAGGTTCTTCACGGCGCTGAGCCCGAGCATGACGATGGCCCGCTCCAGGCTGGCAATCTGCGCGGGCAACCCGTAAAAGGCCGAGTTGACGACCTTGAGGATCTTCGCCACGAGTGCCGGGTCCGACCGCACGATGTCGTGCATGTCACGCGCCGTGGCCCGCGGATCCTCCACCACCGCGACGATCCGGGTCGTGATCTCCGGCAGCGAGCTGATCTCGGTCACCCGGGCGACGATCTTCTGCAGCTCGGGCGGCAGGGTCTTTCCGGTACTTGTGGCGGTGTTGGCGGAAGCCAGAGTGATGGACATAGCCTGCCTTTTCTCTCAGTTTGCAACCGCGGACACGCCGCGCCGTCGCGTCGTGCTTGGGATGGCAGCCGTGCCAGCAGTGCGATGCGGCCGCTACTCGACCCGGCCCGCCGTTCTCCCACCTCCTTCATCGGACTGGAGCGCGGGCGAGTTTTCCGCGGCGGCCCGGGAAGGAGAGCGCAATTGACGCGCGTGCGCGGCCGAAGCGGCAAGACCTGCGCGGGCGCCCTGTATCTGCGTCGGAGGTTGCCCGTCGGCCGACGGTCCGCGCCACGCTTGCCGCTAGACCCGCCCACCTGTACACTGGCCCGGTATTGTCGCCCGGCGACCAGACGCGCGGGTCGGCGGTGGGCTCGACGCACACCCGGCCGGACGCCCACACGCGAGGCGCCGTCGGCGTGGTGCGAGCGATGCAGATCGAACGCCTGTTGCCCCCGGCCAAACAACTGTTGATGCTGAAGATCGACGATGCCACCAGCGATCCGTGGCTCTGGGAGCACAGCGAGCGCGTCCTGCGCCTGACGCAGATGATCGCGATGCTCCCGGCGCTCGGGGCCGCATCCGCGGACCTGGCCGCCCTGGCGGCGGCCGCCTTGTTCCACGATGCCGGGTGGGTCGTCGAGTTTCAGCAGGGGCGCTGGAAGCGGTGGCAAATCCTCGGCCGGCCCACGAACGACATTCAGCGTGAGTTCGGAGCCGCCCTGCTCCAGGAGCACGTCGGCGTACTCCTGCCGGGGGCCACGATGCGGCTGGCATGCGACGCCGTCCGCCAGTGCAACGATCGGAGCACGACGTTGCTGGAGGCACGCCTGCTGGCTGAGGCCGAGGCCCTCGACGAGGTCGGCACGGTGTACATGCTGCGTCTGCTTCGCCAGTACCAGGCCGAAGGCCGCCCGCTCCAGCAACTCGCCGATGGCTGGCAGCGGCAGAAGGAATACAAGTACTGGGAGCTGCGGCTGAGCGAAGGCTTCCGGTATGAGGCCACGCGGGCGCTGGCCCGGCGGCGGCTCGAAGCCGTGGACGCGTTTGTGACCGCTCTCACGCGCGATCTGCACGGCAGCGACGTGCGGCAACTGCTCGCGCACGCCGGTCAGCCCGTGGAGCCTGAGCCCGCGTGACCCGGCGCGACTGGAGGTCCATCCCCGTGTACGGCTCGCGATCCGACGCGATCACACCTGACATCGCCCGCATCCTGATTCATCGAGACGAAATCCGGGCCCGCGTGCGGGCGCTAGCCGTCCAAATTGCCGACCTCTATAGCGGCGATGAGGCCGGCCTGACGCTCGTGCCGATCCTGTCCGGCTCCATCATCTTCCTGGCGGATCTGATTCGCGAGTTGCCGCTCAAGATGAAGATTGCCCTCGTCCAGGTTTCCACCTACCCGGGCAACACCACAACCCCGCAGGCCCCGCGCACGGTCATCGATCTGACCGGTCAGATCGAGGGCCGCAACGTCCTAATCGTCGACGACATTCTCGACAGCGGACGGACGCTGCGCCGGGTTCAGGCGCTGGTCCGCGAGCGGGGCGCCCGCACCGTTCGCACCGCCGTGCTCCTCCGCAAGGCCAGCAAGGCGCCGCCGGACGTGCCCGTGGAGCTCGTGGGGTTCGAAATCGAAGATTTGTTTGTCGTCGGCTACGGCTTGGACTACGATGATCACTATAGGAACTATCCGCACGTGGGCGTCCTCCATCCGGAGCTGATGCCGTGACCGATTCCGAGCCGGTTCGGAGTGTCGTCGCCGAGGCCCCCGCGGCCGTGAAAAGCCCGGCCATCGCGGCGCCGAAGGCCGCCGTTCGCCTCGAATTGGATGGCGACGAGATCATCCAGCTCTCGATCAAGCCGTCGCTTTGGTTTATTGCCGTCGTCTCCGCGAAATGGGTCCTCGTCGCGGCTTTGCTGGGGGTCGTGGTGGCGGTCGCGCTGCAGGGGGGCGGCACGCGCCAGGGGCTGGTGACGTTTCAGCTTCTGGCTGGCGTCGCGGTCGCCCGGGTGGCCGTGGCCGCGCTGCAATGGGCGAGCCAACTCTACGTGCTCACGAACCGCCGGGTGATGCGTTTTCGCGGCATTCTGAGCGTGAACGTCGTCGGGTGCCCCCTTACGAGAATCAGCGCGGCCGATCTGCGCATTCTCGGGTACGAGCGCTGGCTGCGCCTCGGTTCCGTGCACATGACGCCCGTGGCGCCCGAGCTGCCCGCCGTCGTGTGGGACCACCTCGCGCACCCGGTTGAGATTCACGAGCACCTGTTGCGTGCGATTCGCAAGGCCCAGAGCGGGTCCTGAACGGGGCCACGTCCTTGTCCTGCCTGCGGGCGTGAGCCGGCCGCCCTTGACGCCCGGACGCCTGCCGCCGAACCTCTTACCGCATGTCGCCCACGTACCGCCGAGCCATACCGTTGTTTGCCCTGGCCATGGCGGTCGCGATCGCGCTGACCGTGCTCGGCGGGACGGCGACGTGGCTGGCCCTGGCCGTGGACGGGGCGCTCGCAGCCGGCGTACTTGCCGCGGCGGTGGGCTGGGGGACCTGGCCTGCGGTGTGGCTCGGCCTGGGGCGGCGGCCCGCGCTCCAGCAAGTTTGTGCTGCGGCTGCGCTGGGTCTCGGCGTCCTGAGTACGCTAAGTCTGGGGTTGGGGGTCATGGGGGCGCTGAACGGCCCGGTCGCGTGGGTCCTGCTGGCGGTCGGCTGGGCGCTGGGCGTGTGGCGGGTGGCCAGACTTCACGGGCAGCCACTGGCTGGGGAGCAGCACGACCGCGCGCTGGCGGCATCCATCGCACCGCTCTTGATCGTGGCGGTTCTGCTGCTAGCGCTGGTCGTGCCGTTGGCAATCGCGTGCTTCGGGGCGACGCTGCCCCCCGGCGTGCTGTGGGCCGGCGAGAACCGGGCGTACGACGCGCTCGAGTACCATCTTGAAGCGCCGCGCGAGTACTACGACGCCGGGCGGATTCAATTCCTGCCGTACAACGTCTACGCCTCCTTCCCGCAGCAGATGGAGGTGCTTTATCTGCTGCTCATGCACCTGGCCGGCGGGTCCCTGGCCGGTGCGATCCCGGCGCAATTGCTCCATGCGCTGTGCGGAGTCATGGCCGTCCTGGCGATGGCGGCGTGGACGCCGCGCGGCCCCGCACGGGTCGTCGTCGCGGTCCTGGCCGGGTCCACGCCCTGGCTGGCATATCTCGGCTGCCTGGCGTACGTCGAACTTGCCATGCTCTTGTTCGCGGCGGTTGCGGCGGGCCTGGTGCTGGACCAAGTGAAGGGGGAATGGCCGTGCAACTGGCGAACGGCGCTGGCGGCGGGCTTGTGCGCCGGCCTGGCGGGCGGGACCAAGTACACGGCGCTCGCGTTTGTTGCGGCCGGACTCGGCCTAGCATGGCTCTGCACAATGCGTGCGGCGCTGCCGATCCGCGTCCGACGTCTTGCGGTGTACGCGGGCGGCGTGCTCGTCGCGTTCAGCCCTTGGCTGGTGCGCAACGCCGCGTTCACCGGAAACCCCGTCTATCCCTTCGGATATCGTTGGCTGGGTGGTGCGGCGTGGAGTGCCGAGCAGGATCAGCAATGGGCCCGCGGTCACCGCGTGCCCGCCGGCTCAGATTCGGTCGCCGGCCGGAGCCTCGCTGTCTGGCACGAGCTATTCGCGGCGCGGATGTTCGGGCCCGCGTTGTTCCTGCTTGCGTTATGCGGCCTCGTGAGAGCACGCGATCGGGTGGCCGTGTTCTGGACCGTCTGGCTGGCGGTAATCATCGCGGCCTGGGCGACGCTCACTCACATGCCGGGGCGGTTCGCCGTTCCAAGCGTTATTCCGCTCGCGCTGCTCGCCGGCAGCGCCGTACCCAGCCCGGTGACGTGGCGGGACCTCGTGCAGCGCGGACCCGCGGCCCGTACGGCAGCGTGCCGCCTCGCCGCGTTCATGCTGGTGGCAGCCTTCGCGGGCGGCGTGGCGAATAGCGCCACTTTGGATGGTCTGCGGCGGGAGGAGGATCGCTGGTGGGGGCGCCACGGGGTCCCGTTGCGGGCGCTGGTCGGCCGGACCGATCTGCTCGCGCAGGTGCAGCCGCTGAACCGGGCGCTGCCGGCCGACGCGAACGCGTGGGTGGTTGGCGAGGCCCGCGCGTTTTATTTGACGCCGCGCGTGCACTACACGGTGGTGTTCGACCGCGATCCGTGGCTGACCTACGCCGCCCAAGCCGCGCCGGCGCAGGCTGTCGCCTGGCTGCGTACCCAAAGCGTGACCCATGTGGTATTCTCATGGAGCGAAATCGAGCGGCTGCAACGCTCGTACGGGTTCCCCGCGTTTGTAACCCGGGACTGGGTGCAGCGCCTTGGTGCCGCCGGATTGCGACGCATCGCGCTGCCGGACGAGTTCGATGCAACCGATCTGGACATCTACGCGGTTGCGCCGGACTGAACCTGGCGGGCGCTGTCCGCCGCGCGGGACTCGCCGCGAACATAGGTGCGTCGGATGAGCAAGCCTTTCCTGCGCTGGATGCTGCTGCTGTTGCGCTATGGCCTGTGTGTCGTGGCCATTGCCTGGCTGGTGCACACCGTGCCGTGGTACGACTACGTGCGGCTGACGGGCCCGAAGGGGCCGATGGTGCGGCTTGTGGAGCAGCCGCGCGGGGACGAATTCGTGATCCTGCGCGACGGGCGCCAGGAAACGATCCCGCTCAGCGCCGTCCACCGCATCGACGTCAATGGCCAGAGTGTCCCGGAGATCGAGCGTGGCATCGCCACGGTCGTGCCGAAGACCGACAAGTGGCTGGCCCTGTGGGCGATCATCATCTTCATACCGGTGATCGCAATCCAAAGCTGGCGGCTGGTGGTCATGCTGGCCGTCCAGGACGTGCGGCTCGGGCTCTGGCCGGCGACGAAGCTCACCGTGGCCGGCAATTTCTTCAATTTCGCGCTGCCCGGGACGACCGGCGGCGATCTGATCAAGGCCTACTACCTGACGCACTACACGCACCTGAAGACGGAGGCCGTCACCACGGTGTTTCTCGACCGTGCGATCGGGCTGTTCGGACTGGTGATGCTGGCCGGCGCCGCCATCCTGTTCACGAGCGATCCGAGCCAGTTCGGCCAACTCATCGTCACGTTGCTGGTGATCTGTGCGGTCCTGGGCGCCGGCTGCATCGTCGTCTTCAGCCGCCGCATCCGGGGCGTCCTGCGTCTGAAGGAACTGGCGGCCCGCCTGCCGATGGGCGACCAGTTGCTGCGTGTCGGCCGCGCCACGGTCGCCATGCGGCACCACAAACTGCTCATCGTCGTGTCGCTCCTGATGACTTTCGTCTTGCAGGGCATCTGCATGTTCAGCGCCGCCATCATGGCCCACGCCCTCGGCATGGAAGGCGGCTGGTCCCACTACTTCGTCTACGTGTCCATCGGCTTCCTCATCGCGGCCATTCCCATCGCGCCGCCCCAGGCCTTCGGCGTCCTGGAGTACTTCTACGTGAAGTTCTTCACCGGCGGGGCGCTGCACAACGATCCGTCGCAGGCAGTAGCCTTGGCGCTGGCGGTGCGGCTGATCCAGCTTGTCTGGGCGCTGCCCGGCGTGCTGGTCCCGCTGCTCGGGGCGCATCTGCCCAGCAAGGCGCAGCTCGCGGAGCTCGAAGTGCAACCTGACGCCGCGGCAAACACAGCGGATGCTGTGACGAACGCGGGCGCCGCGGTGCCGGAGGCCGCGGCGGCGCGGTTGGTCGAGCCTCCCTAGCGCCCGCGAGATCCTCGATGAGCATACCGGATCCTCTGCCTGCGCTACGGTCGGTCGACGTTACGCCCGTCCAGGAAGGGGGCGAGGAGAGTCTGCGGTTCGTCGTCCACGATCGGATTCACATCGCCCCGCAGACGCTCGCGGTTTCGCCGGCCGGGTACTTCGTCCTCGCCCACCTCGACGGGCGGCACTCGTGTGCGGACATCGAGGCCGCCTTCCAGCAGCAACTCGGGCTGCACGTGCCGACCGAGCAGATTCTCCAGCTCGTAGGCGTACTCGATGAGGCCCTCCTGCTGCACAACGAGCGCTTCGAGCAGGCGTACGAGCGGCGGCGGGCGGAGTTCCGTGCCGCCCCTCACCGTGACAACCGCGAGCGCTACCCCGACGCGACCGCCCTGCGAGCCGAGATCGAGGAGCTCCTTGCGAGCGGGACGGCGGCGCCGGTCCATGACGTGCGCGGGCTGATCGCGCCGCATCTGGATTACGCGCGCGGGGCTCCGTGCTACGCGGACGCGTATGCGACGCTGGCGCAGATGCCGGTAGCGGACCGGTACGTCATCCTGGGTACAAATCACGCCGGGCGGTCGGCGGGGGTTGTGGCGACCACGAAGTCCTTCTGCACGCCGCTGGGTGTCGTCGCGGTGGACGGCGACTTCGTTGAGCGTCTGGAATCACGGCTGGGCGTGTCGCTCACCGTTGAGGAGCTTGACCACCTCTGGGAGCACTCGATCGAGTTGCAGGTTCACATTCTGCAAGTGATTGCCGGGGACCGGCCGTTCCAGATCGTCCCGTTTCTCTGTCCGAATCCGTGCGTGGAGGCCGATACCGCTCCCGCGGATAGCACGGCATCTGATCTTGCCCGGTTCGCCGACGCGTTGGGGCTGCTGGTTGCTGAGGGGCGCGAGCGAACGGTCGTGCTAGCCGGCGCCGATCTCAGTCACATCGGGAGGCCGTTCGGGGACTGGGCGCCGATTACTCCGGCGATCCTGGCGGAAGTGGCAAAGGCCGAACGGCACTTGCTGACGCTGCTCGAAACACGTCATGAGGAGCAGTTCCTGCGGCGAATAGCCGTAACCGGAAATCCGACAAGGATTTGCAGCCCTGGGTGTATTTACGCCGCTCTCCGATCGCTCCCTCGGCGCGCTTGCCGCGTTCTTCGCTATCATCAGGCGGTCGACTACGGCTCGCAGACGCACGTAACTTGTGCCGCGGCCGTCATTTGGTAGCTGAACGCGACCGCGACCGATGGCTGCCGAGGGGATGAGAGGGGCGCAGGTCGGCTGCGCGAAACCTGCAAGGATTCCGGCAGTTATCGGGCATAAAAAAGGGGCCGCGGACGTGCGTGGTGCACAATCCGTGGCCCATGCGCTGGGATGGGCTTTTGAAGCGTTCCACTATGTATAACAACCTGGCTTGGCAATGGTGGCGGTGAGTTTGACGTTTTTTTCAGATCGCTTCTTCAAATCGACCCCGAACGGAACCGTTCGGCGGTCCGTTCCGCGCTCGCACACTCACTGATACCCTCGTCAGCCCTCTCTTTTCGGATGAACCGCGGGAGACATCATCATGCTGGCCTCGCGCTCATGGACCCGCCCGGGCCAGACTTCTTCAAGTGATCGCTAGCCTCCTGGACAGCCTGCCTCGCCTCGTCCGACAGCTCGGTGCGCGTTGTTGCGTGCTTCAAAGCTGCCAGCGCCTTGAGGCGGTCATGAGGCTCCTTCGAGAGTTGGCGAAGCTCATTCGCGCCAACGATTACGTCGGCATCGCCACCGCAAATCACCATCAGTCGGCCTTTGTGCAGCGTAAGCGGCAGCAACAGCTTCCGGAAGTCTAAAACGCCGTCGCTTCCCCGGTCCGCCGCCGCATGGGACACCTTGATCACGACGACGGCAAGCTCGTACACCGCTTTTAGTGAAATACTGATTCGGTGGGCTTGCTCGACCGCGTGGCGTTTCGCTGCGCGTCTCCGCCATAACGCAGGCACCGTAACGGCCCCGGCCCCGCCGGCGACGCTCAGGGCCAAGCATGTCAGAAGAAACTGCGGCGCCTGGCTCTCGACGCTAGTCACACGTGCATCAAGGCTCCTTAGTCGATCATCCAAGGCCTCCTGCGAGAATTTGCACGTGGTTTCTGGACGTGATTGTGCCTCGGCCGCCGCCCAGGGGACGGCAACTAGCACCACGAGGGCCAATCGGGATACTCGAGGCATGGATTAAGCTCCATCTATACGGCAAACACGTTCTTCACCGCTTCTGCGACTCTGCTGGGCAATGCCGGCTTTTGCACAATCTCGACGATACTTCTCCCAAATCGCTTGCGCAGCGCCGCGTGGCACTCCGGTTCGTCGCGTACCGTCAGCACCACAAAACGCGCGCTGGGCACGCGCTCAACAATATCCCGCATCAGGGCAACTCCCGTAGCCCGCCCGTTCTCCGACTCCTGCTTGCCGTAGTGCTCGCGGGGCATCATCAGGTCGAGGATTACGACGTCCGGCGCGGGCGTCAGCGGGTCTCGGTGCGCTCGCGACCGAATCGACTCGAAGTACCTGCTGGCCTCCTCCTCACCCAGCCGGCGCTCCAACTTGCAGCGAAAAGCGTCTACGTGGACACAGCGTACAGGTTCTCCCAAGCCACCATCGTCCTCGGTAGGCGCGTGCACGAGCCGTTCTAGCACAGAAGCAGGTACCCCATCGCGGCGGAGCGACTCCACCGTCTGATCTGTCACTTCGAACCAGCCAGACAGAACCTCGCTTGCCGAGATGCAGTGCACTACTTCGAAGCCCTCGTGCTCCAGTCGCCACACGACTGGCTCCGTATAGACACGATCATCATCGATGACAAGAACCTTCATTCTCCAAGCTCCTTCTGCACGCTCTCGGGCGGACGATCCCTTAGCGAATACGGCAACTTAAGCACGAAGACCGTGTTCTCGGGGCTACCGTTCCGCAACACGACGTCACCCCCATGCTTGCGGGCGATGGCGCGCGCCACATAGAGACCGAGCCCGGAGCCGGACGCCGCCACCTGGTCCGCGTTTGAGCCCTGCGTAAAACGCCAGAAAATGCGATCCTCATCGCCCCGGGGCACGCCGATACCTTGGTTCCTTACGTGAATCTCCCATTCGGGGCTGTCCCTGTCTTTGCCTGTGTGCAGCGTGATTGCGATTCGGGTGTAGGGCATCGAGTACTTAACCGCATTAAACACGAGGTTAAACACGCATTGCTTCATGCGGTTCACTGCTAACCAGACGGCAGGAAGCTCCTGATGGAAGTCGCTCGCGTACCATACGCTACTCCCTTTTTCGGCCAGCGCATACGCACGCAAAGGCTGCACAATAGGTAACAGAATATCACGCTCGAAGCTCGCGCATGAGAGCCTCGTCGGGCCCTCAAGCGCATCGCTCGTGGCAATAAGCCCAAGCAGCTCGCAGAGGTAACCCAGACGAGTAAGCTGAGCTTCGAACGGAGCATAGTCAAGCTCCTGCGACGACAGTCTGGACTTGAGGTCTCTGAACATGCACACTAGGTTTTCGTGATAGCCCTGCATTGCATGTAGCGGCGCTACGAGCTCGTGCATCCGCACCGCCTGTGCCACGGCCCGCGCCCGTTCGGCATTCTGGCGGGCCAACACAATCGACAGCACCGAGCCCAGACCCTGCATCGCGCTGATATGGCTGTGCGCGAATGTCGGAAACACAAAACAAGGGACCCCCGCGTCGGGCTTCTGGGCTGTCCTGGCCGCAACGCAAATCAACCCACCGACCAAACGGTTCTCATTGTCGCGAAGCGGAACTCCCACAGCGCTGAAGCTCGGGGCGGCGTCCCGCGGCCCGACAAACGTCTGCTGAAACAAATCCCGCTCGGGCTGTGGCGTCTCGCTCGACAAAAGGTCATGATGCGCAACCGCACGGCCGCGGTCGGTCACCTGGCGCAACACATGTCGGCAGAATTTCCGCAATTGGGCTTGATTGAATTCCGGCGCGCCGTCAAAAACTCCTGTGCGCACCGGATTGCAGTGCTCGCGGTATTCGTCCTGCATGTACAGCACGTACGCCCTCACGTTCGGCAGTGTACTGAGCACGATCCGGTCGAACTCCGACCAGAAGTTGTCCTCGTCCGCTGTCAAGAGGGTGGCAGCCGCGGCAATAATGCCCTGTCGGTGCAAATCGCTCTCTCTGTGCAGGGCGGTCTCCAACATGCCGCGCGTTTGCGAGACCAATGCAATTACGTGCTCCGATGGAAGCGGACCGGCCGGGTCCAAAAAAACCGCCACCGCTCCGAGGTGCCGGTCGCCGCCCGCGAGGTCAACGAAGGGGATGGCGGCGAGACGACACGGTCCGTGCCGTTCGAGCAAGGTCGGGTCGCAGAAGTCGGGGTCATCGGGAAGCTCGGCGAACTTGACCTGGCCCTCGCGCAAGGCCCGGCCAGAAATCGACCGGTTCATCGGCATGACGCGTCGGCTGATCTCGACAGGCTCGAAACCCCAGAGTGCCTTTAAGACCAAAGATCCCTCGCCGTCGCAGTACCACAACGTAATGCCGAGTGTCCCCGCACAGACCTGGCTGACGGTGGCCAGGACATCTGCGACGATCTGCTCCGGCGAACGCGCCCTGGCTTTCATCAAGGGGTGAAGTTGTGTGACTTGGTGATGGTCGTAGGCATAGCTGGACACCAGATTGGCCAACCATCCAAGGAAGTCGAGAATTGTCGTCAGACGCTCGCGCGGCATGATTCGCAGCGAGTCGACCGCGCGCAAGTACCCGCGCAACTCCTCGCCGCCCAGGCCCAGCCCGTGGGTCGCAAAGTCCTGAAAACGCGCCCTTCGCGCGGTGTCCGGCTGTTCGAACAGGACCTGCCCGCAATTAATGCTGGCGATGTGCTCGTCAGCGACTCGAATCGGCACGACCGCATCAAAGATCCCCGCGCCGCTTTCTCCAGGCCGGTCGCCATCACCCGCACACTCGAATACATGATATAGCTGGTCCTTGGTCAACCGGGCCATGCGCTTCACGGCGGAGGCCTTGCAGAGGTCCGGTCGGCACGCGAAGTTGTAGCGTGCGCACAGCTCCGTGAAGTTGAAGGGGCCGCAGAGCGTCTCGCCTTTGGCGTCGGACAGGCGTAGTGCAACGCCTGCGAGTTCCGCAATACCTCTTAAGAGCCGTTCCATCTGGCCCTTCTCGACGTATTCGAAGATGCGATTGTCGGTCATCGGCTAATCTCCGCACGGACATGGGCCACGGCAATCGGGGTCAAACACGAACCCCACGCTCTGGCGGCGATACGAAGTCCGGGCCCCGGCCCGGCGGCGGCCCAGATAAGAGGAGACAGGAGCCACCTTTCTTTTATGTAGCAGTGGCGTCGGGTGCTGTCAAGCGCGGTCGGAGCAAATGCTCCCTGTCCTCAGGGCGACCGCATTCTCAGCCC
>PMMM01000185.1 GCA_003162245.1 Phycisphaerales bacterium | reverse complement strand
ATCGGAGAATGCGGTTGCCCTGCAAAGTCCCATGCCGGAAATCGACATTCCTTTGCAAATCCACTCACTTTGAGGTACCATATTGATGGAGTAACGGAGGTGACGGTTCTCATTGACGGGAATAACCTCCTGTTCGCCGCCCGGGCCGCAGAGGAATCGAACCTTCTGATTGGGCGGTCGATGCTCTGCGACAGGCTCGGGATGTGGGCGCGGCGGCGGCACGAAACCGTGCACGTCGTCTTTGACGGGCCCGCACCAGCGCCAGCGCTGGCTAGTCAGATCGCCCACCCCGACATTCACGTCTCGTACAGCGGCGCCGGAGTAAGTGCCGATGCCACTGTAATAGACATCCTTGAGAATTACTCGGCGGCGAGGCTCTTTGTGGTTGTGACCACCGACCGGGAGATCGCCCGGGCCGCCAAGCGACGCCGTGCGAAACCGGTCCGGTCGGAGGTTTTCTGGGCAGCGTTGAAAAAAGACCTGGCGTGCGCGATTCCGCCGCCGAGCGAGCCCCCCGAGAAGGAGGTTGGGCTGGACGCGGGTGCAGCGCGGGAGTGGCTTCAAGAATTCGGGTTTGACGAAGAACCGCCAGAGTAGCGGCGTGCGTGTTTGGGCGTGAGCGCGTCAGCGCGGCCGAACGATGGCGAAGGAGATGGTGACATGAGCTCCATCGAAGCGGCCACGTACCCCGTGGATCACTCCGACCCATCCGAATCGACTTCCGTGCTGGAGCGGCGTTTCGAGTCGCGTCAGCCGATCGCCTGCGAGCTCTGGATGATCGACCATTACGGGTCGACGGTCCTGCCTTGCCGGTGCCTCGACGTCTCTCGGAGCGGCATGCGCCTGCGGGTTCCCTTGGGCTACGGCGTGGCGGAGGGGCAGCGTTACGAGTTGCGGTCGCACCGGCCGGGGGCGCGCTGCTCCGCCAGTCTCGGGCTCATCGCGAGCCGGTGGGCCACGGTGGCCCGCACGCGACTGTGCATTGAGGGAGGCGACGATCATCTGGAAGTGGGGGTCGTGTTGGATTCCGCCGAAACCCCCATCGCGCGAGTCGTCAGCTAGGCGCTCCAGACCCCAGCGCGACCTACAAGCATAACCTCTGAGGCCGGCGACCGGGCTCGGTTGCTGGCCGTTTTTTCGGCCCAGGACCGCCACCGCCGATAACTCCGGGGGCTCATTCCGCCTTCATCGAACGCAGGAACTCGACGAACTTGTCACGGTGCTGGGCCATCGTCGCCCGCGGGCCAACAGCCTTGAAGAACCACGGGGCGCCGGGCGTCTCCACGATCGCGCCGAACATGCGGTAGTCGTCCTTCGCCGCCGGCGCCGAGGCCCCGGGCATCGACATCCCCGCATTGAAGCGCCCCGCAATGTCGACGAACGTGATCTTCAAGTCGCCAACCTGCATCGTCTCGCGGACGACCGCCTCGTCGGGCAGCGGTTGATCGTCCGGCGTGGAGAACTGGCCACGCCACCGGGCGATGTTCATCTCGACCCCGCCGCCTACGCCGGCCGCGAAGACGGCCAGTTCACCGTCCTCAGCGTCGCCCTCGGCACGCGGCAGGCGGAACTGCGCAGCGCGGAGGCTCGACCGCACCGGAACCTGCTCCCAGGTCGGAGGTGCCGCGTACTTCAAATTGACCGGCGGCGTGCCGGGTGGCGCGGACTCGCCCGTCGGACGCATCCCGGGCATCTCGCTTATGTTCGGGTGCCCCGGCGGCATGGCCGGCTGAGCGGGCGGCGCGTTTTCCTTCACGAAGTTCCGAACGTTGGCCAGCTCGGCGTCCGTGGGGGCGCTGGTCGGCGCGGCCGCGGCGGGCTGGGAGGTGGCACGCGGCGCCGGCTCGCGCTCGCACGCCGGAACGCACAATGAGAATGCACATGTCAGAGCCCCAACCGCGATCACTATCGTCCGTCGCATGGCCTGTTCGCTCCGTAGACCGCCGGTGATTGCACGCGTCTGCCGAGTCCGCCGACGCGTCTCAGGCGTAGCTGTGCACGCTCGCGATGAAGAAATTTACGAAGAACCAGTTGAACGCCATCATGATGCAACCCGCGATGGAGAGCCACGCGGTCCACAGGCCGCGGCTGCGGACGACGAAGCGCAGGTGGATCAGGATCGCGTAGATGATCCAGGTGTTCAGCGCGAACACCTCTTTCGGGTCCCACCCCCACGGCCGGCCCCACGAATAATCCGCCCACCACGCCCCCAGCACGATGCCGCCCACGAACAGCAGCACAAACACCATGTTCAGGACGATCAGGTGGCTCCAGTCGATGTTGTTGAGCCACGCGGGCAGACCCGCGCCCGCGCCTTCATCGCCCGGCGTCGCCCCCGCCAGCAGCGGCCGCTGCGGGCTCACCGCGCTTGCTGCCGCTAGCCTTCCGTCGCCGGCACTGCGCCGGCCGGCCGGTTCGGCAGACCCCCGGTGCCCCAGCCGCGCGGCGTAGTAGCCGATCAGGTAGATCACCGCGATCACCGCGGCCACGAAGATCAGCGCGTAGGCCGTGATGATCAGCACCGTGTGCAGCCGTAACTGGATGTCGTCCAGAATGGAAGGGATGATGCCCAAGGCGCTGCCGGGCAGCACGTACTGGGCGCCGACCAGCGCCAAGAAGCCCGTCGCCGCGCCGCCGACGAGCAGCACACGCGTCTTCTGGAACAACTCCACGAGCAGCGCGATCGCGATGCCCGCCGCCGCTGACGCCACGACCGCCTCGAACATGTTCGCCACGGGGATGCGGCCGAGGATGTACCAACGCAGGCTGATGCCATACACGTGGACCGTGAGCCCGGCGACCATAATCAGGATCGTGAGGAGCCACGGCGTGCGCCAGCCCGTGACCAGCGCGACAATGCTGATCAGGAGCGCCAGGAAGTAGAGCCCCCAGCCGTACATGAACTTGCCGGCCGCGTAATAGCGGGCCTCGGCCTGAAGCTGAGTGCGGGCGGGGTATATGTGGTCCGCGGCGAAGCTCGGCAGCAATTCGGCAAGGCGGTCCACGTAATGCTGCACCCCCCCCGCGTCGCCGTGGAGCCACGCGGCCCGCAGCGAATACCACGCCGGAATTACGCGGAAGGCTTGCTCCGCCGTGAGGCCCGGCACGGGCTGGCGGGCGTGCATCGGCAGGTCCGCCCGCGTGATCCCCATCTGCTGCAATTGCTCGTCTGATAAGTTGGCCAGGATTTGCTCCGGTGTAGACCATGTCGCAACGGCGTCGCCGCCCGGTTGCGGCACGATGGCGAGGAATTCGTCGAGCCGCTCGGCCAGGCCCTGGGCGTTGCGAACGCGGTTCACCGCCGACCGCATCATCGGCCACGATTCCATTTCCGTCAGCAGGCGCTCGATCTCCGGCGAGAAGATCTCCCGCGGCGTGAAGTACGGATACGCTTCGATCCGCGTGCGCTTCTCCGCGCTCAGCGCCGCCGCCAGCCGCGCCCGCACGTTGGGGCTGCGCACCTTGATCACCGGCGTGTCGGCGTACGCGTCGCGGTTGAACAACCACTCGAACAGCGACGCCAGCGGCGAGAGGCCGGGCAGATGCTCGCTGCCGGTGATGTCGCTGAATGACTCACGGGCGAAGGAGTCGAGCGTCTTGTACCGTCCGCCCTCCTGCACCGCGATGAGCCGCGCGTCGGACCAGTTGATCTGCGGATCGAGCCGCGCCGCCGCCTCCGACGCCGGGTACGGCTCCGCCTTCCGACAGCCCGGCAGGCACAGCAGCACGGCCGCCGCCAGAACGGGCGCCAAGCCGGATGCCAATCGCCGCGCGCGGCGTAACAGCACCGGCTTGACGTAAAACGCGTAGAGGCAGCCAAGCGTGACGACGATCCAACCGATGTCCATCGGTAACATGCCCACGCGGTTGCCGACGCCGAGGATGGAGTAGCTCCAGTGATCCTCGGCAAAGCCGCTCTGAAACAGCGTCCACGGGCCGACCGTGGCGGTGCGGTTCGTCTGCACGGTGGCGGGGTACGGGCTGCCGGCGGGCGGCTGGATCATCACTTCGCTGCGATACCCCTTGATGCCGCGCCGGCCGGGGAAGTACTCCACGTCCAGCCGGCCGGTAGCGAGCGTCGCCCCGAGGTCGTGCCGTACGCGGGAATAGATGATCTCCCACGGCGCGTCCGATCCCGGCAGGGCGACCTGAATCGGCCGTACGTCCACGTCGGGATACAGGCTGAACGGGCACCAGCGCGTCTCGGACCAGGCCGACTTATCGCCACGGCCCGTGAACTTCAGACGAATGGCGGACATGCTGCGGGCGGAGATGTCCAGGCGCCGCTCCTCGCGCGTGGCGAGCACGGGCTCCTGCGTAACCGCGCCGTTCGGGTCTAGCACTGGACGCAGGTCCAGCACGTACGGCGCGTACCCCGTGATCTGTACCGTGAACGGCAAGCCGGGGGTCGCCACGTCGATCGGCATCCGCCAGGGCTCGAACCAGCCGGTCGGGATCGTCAGGCCGAGCAAACGCAGCTCGGGCCGCTCGCGCACCGGCGGCACCTCGCCGCCGAGCGAGTCGTGCAGCAAGCCGTCGCCGCGCGGGTAATGCTCGTGGTAGATCGGCAAGTGCTGAATCTCGGCGATTACTTCGCCCGTCGCGCCGCGGTTATGGATGTACAGCGCCGGCCGCTCATCGTCGTAGAAAGACCGCTGCGGCGGGAACGTCACCAGACCGACGGCGAGGCTCTCCGTGATCGGCTGCCAGGCCTGCGACCCGGCCGCCAGTCGGTACGTTTGCGGGGCAGCGTCGCCGACCTGCACCTGGACCGTGGCGGCGGCGACGGGCTGAAGGCCCGCCGGCTCGGTCGTCAGGACGGTGATCCGCAGCGGTCCGGCCAGCCGGGGCAGCGCGCGGCTCCACGTCTCGCCCGCCCCGGCCCGGAACCGGTCGATAACCATGGGGGTTCCCCCGGCGTTCGTGCGAACCTGAATCTCGGGCGCTTGCAGCAGCACGTTGCCCTCGACCTTGGCGGCGAAATACACCAGGGCCCCGCCGACGAGCAGCAGCAGGCCGACGTGGGCCGTGAGCGCACCGATGTTGATCGGAATCCAGCGCGTGCGGAAGAGCGTCGCCGTCAGCAGGGCGACCACGAACAGCCCGACGGGCGCGACGAACAGCCAGTGCCGAAACGCCTGCATCTCGGTCATTTCGAGCGTCCAGCGCACTGGCGGCAGGGCCGAGATGACCGAGCTGTAGACCAGGATCAGCGCCAACAGCGCGACGCCGAGCCAGATGCTCGAAAGAAAGCGGAGCAGAGGATTCCGGGCACGGCTGGGGAGCGCTACGCGCTCTAGGTCAGCGGGCATACGTAATCATCCGAAAAAAGCGGCTAACTCCGGCTCGCAGAACCGGCGTGCAATGTAACGGATGACGCCGCCGGTCGCGACCGGGAAAACCCCCGCCGATTGCGGGCCCCGCCATACGCCGCGGGCGGCAGTGCGGCGTACAATACAGAGCGGATTGCCGTCTATCGCACAGTGTGAGGTGTCTGACATGGCCAAGCTTGTGAAGGCGATCGTGGTCCTCGCGGTCCTCGTGGCCGGCATCGCCGTCGTCGTGCATTACGCCGGCGCGTCGAAGTCGAAGTCTGGTGTGACCGCGAGCGACAGCAAACCGAAACCCGCCCAAACCGACAAGAAGCCCAAAGAGGGGATACAGCCGCAGGAGAAGTATGGCTTCGCTCCCGTCGGCGGCGGCGAGTAACCGTCATACCGTCCGGTGCGGCGTCACGACGGCAGGCGCAGCGCCGGCCCAGGCGAAGGTCCGCCTACGCAAGCACCTTGCCGATCCGCTCCAGCGCCCAATCCAGCTCGTCCTTGGTGATGCACAGCGGCGGGGCCAGGCGCACCGTCTGGGCGTGCGTGTCCTTGCACAGCACGCCCTCCTGCATGAGCCGCTCGCAGTGCGGCCGCGCCTTGCCGGCCTCCGCGTGAAGTTCGATCCCGGCCCACAGGCCCCGCACGCGGAGCTCCTTCACCTTGCTGGTCTTGAGCGCCCGCAGCCGCTCGAGCAAGTACCGACCCAGCTCGCGGGCGTTGCGCTGGTACTTGTCCGTCCGGAGAATCTCGATCGCCTTGCGCCCGATCGCGCACGCCAGCGGGTTGCCGCCGAACGTGCTGCCGTGCTCGCCGGGCTTGAACACCCCCAGAATTTCGCGCGACGATACGACCGCCGAGATCGGCATGATCCCGCCGCCCAGCGCCTTACCGAGGATGTACATGTCCGGCTTCACTTGCTCGTGCTCGCAGGCAAACGTGTACCCCGTGCGGCCGAGGCCGGACTGCACCTCGTCCGCAATAAACAGCACGTTCTTCTGCGTGCACAGCTCACGGACCTGCTTCAGATACCCGTCGGGCGGAATGATGACGCCGGCCTCGCCCTGGACCGGCTCCACCAGGAACGCCACCGTGTCCGCGTCGATCGCCTTCCGCAGCGCGTCGATGTCGCCGTACGGGACGATCTCGAACCCCGGCGTATACGGCCCAAAGTCGGCGCGGGCCTGCGGATCGGTGCTGAAGCTGATGATCGTGGTCGTGCGGCCGTGGAAGTTGTTCTCGCAGCAGATGATTTTCGCCCGGCCCTCCGGCACGCCCTTCCGCTGGTAGCCCCACTTGCGGGCCGTCTTGATCGCCGTCTCGACGCCCTCGGCCCCGGTGTTCATCGGCAGGACCATCTCCATGCCGCACAACGCCGCGAGCTCCTGGCAGAAGGGGCTGATCTGGTCGTTGTGGAACGCCCGCGAGGTAAGCGTCAGACGGTCGAGCTGCGCCTTGGCGGCCGCGACGAGTTCGGGGTGGCAATGTCCGAAGTTCATCGCCGAGTACGCCGCCAGCAGGTCCATGTACCGCCGGCCCTCGACGTCCTCGACCCACACGCCTTCGGCCCGGGCGACCACGACCGGCAACGGGTGGTAGTTGTGCGACCCGTAGCGCTCGGCGAGCTCGATGTGCTCCGCTCCGCTCAGCGTCTTGCCCTTGGAGACCCTGCTGGTCGTGGTCGTAGTCATCGCGTCTTCCTTTCGTGGCCACGGTCCGCCCCGCGGTTCCGGGCCGCCGTCCGACCCGGGCCGAACCAGCCGTCAATATACCCGCGCGCCGGCATCCGGCAACATATTTGGCGGCCCGCGCGAAACAGAGGGTGGCCCACGGCCTTACCCGCGGGCCACCCTCGCGTATGCCCGTCGCGGGCGGCTCTGGCGTCCGCACGTCGCCGCCCGGCCGCCACATCACGCCGCCAAGCCAGAGCTAGTCATATTCCTTCAGCTCGGCCGACAGGATCCGGTCGATGCGCGACTTGCACATGACCAGGTGCGACTGCGAGGCAAAATCCAGCTTGCCGGCCTCGATGACCTTCTGCAAATCCTGCCCCAGCTTCTGCAGCGAGTACGTCAACATCGCGTGCAGGTCGGGCGACAGCACCGAGCCCGGCCCCAGCCGCACGAGCGGCTCGGCCAGCCCCAGGTACTCCCGCTGCAACGACCGCCGGGCGCTGGAGACAAACGGCGCGTTGTCGTCCCACGACTGACTCTTGACGCGCGGCACGTCGGTCGTCCCCGACCACACCGCGTTCTGGACCCGCTGGATGTACTCGGCCACCGTGAGCTTGTCCGCGCCGCCGCTCTTGAGCTCGTTGTCCTGAATGCGGCGGAGCGTGTTGGGCATCAGCTCCTGCATCAGCGCCATCCGCTGAAACGCGGCGATGTACCGGTGCACCGGGAAGTCCAGCGTGAAGCTGACCGACATGCCCTCGTGCCACCAGCGCGACGGCGCGAGCTGGTTGAGCAGCTCCGGCTTCAGCTCAAAGAACTTCTCGTTGAACAGACTGTCCTCGACGAACTTCAACGCCGCCCGCTGGCGCTCCGCCGGCACCAGCACAAACGGCGGCGGCGCGTTCGGATCGCCCCGGTGGCTGCGGCTGAAGTACTGCCCGCCGACGTACCGTCCCACGTAGTTGAGCGCGGACGCCTTCTCGGACATCAGCGTCAGGAACGTGTTGCGGAGGTGATACCAGCTTTCCTGGTCCTTGACGGCCCACTCGGCGATGTCGGCCAGGCGATTGTCGACCAACTCGATGCGGGCCTGCGCCCATGCGACCGGGTCGGCGCTCATGTCAAACCGGTTCGTGCGCGGATCCGGCCCGAGCGTCGTCGTGTCCTCGTCCGTCGCGTAGAGCAGCTCCGGCTCAGACGCCCGGCTCGCGATCTCGTGCAGCATGGCCTCCTCGCCGCTCGGCGGAGCGATCGGCGCCGCGCCGCCCTTCTTCCCCGGCCCGGACGCCTTGCCGCCCGCGTGCACGTCAGCCTTGCCCGCCGCGAGCATCTGCTTCACCTCCGGCGGCATCTGATCGAGGATCTCTTTCGGAATCTGGCTCAGGTCAACCTGGCCCTCCTCGCCGGCCGCTTCCTTTTCAGCTTCCGGCTTGACGGCGACTTCCTTCTTCTCGCCCTCCTTCTTCTCACCCTCCTTCTTCGCTTCCTCGCCCTTGGCCTTCGGACTCTCGTAGCTGCCGTCGAACGGGCGGTAGCCATACTCGATCGCCCAGTAGTCATACGGCCCGATCGACGGCGTAACGAAGTGCCCTTCCGTGGAGCCCTTCGCAAACAACAGCGTCGGGTTGTAGTCCATCACCGAACCGCACGTCGGCTCGTCGGTCGTCCGGCGCTTCTGGATCTCGTCCAGCGAGTAGATCGCGCTGGCCATGAAGTTGTGCCGCAGGCCCAGCGTGTGTCCCACCTCGTGCGTCACCACTTCCTTCACCGTGTCATACAGGAAGCGCTCGACGACCTCCGGCGGCTGGCCGGCCAGCGCCGCCTTGCCCAGGGCCATCTCGTGCATCATGCCCTGCATGTACGTGCACAGCGGCTGCCCGCACGCGGTGACCCGCTGCTGCGCCCGCTCGAACAACTGCTGCTCCTTGGCATTTCCGAGCCACGTCTCCTCCCAGTCATACGCCGGCGGCTGCCAGCGTGGCACGTGCGCGAGGAACTTCGCCATCACCGGGTCGTTGAGCTTCAGCAGCGTCGCCGGCGACGGCAGGTTCATCTGCGCTTCCTGCTCGAAGAACCGCACCATCGCGTCGTCGAAAATGATGTCGGCGTCATAGATCTGCCCGGTGAAAGGGTTCGCCCGGTGCGGCCCCATCGCGAACCCCGCGCCCACGACGATCCAGCGGATGAAGCTGTACCGCATGTCCTCCGGGTCGAGGTCCTTCCACTCGTTGTCGTCCGTCTGCTGCCGCACCTCCATCGCGTTCACGAACCCGACCTTCTCGAACGCCTTGTTCCACTCCAGAATCCCGTCCCGTACGGCGCGCCGGAACCGCACCGGCACCGTCTTCTCGATGTAGAACGTGATCGGCTCGCGCGGCTCGCACATCTTCAGGCTCGCGTCGCGCTTCACCAGGTGCCAGCGGTCGATGTACCGGTTGAAGATGTCCCGCACGTCCGCCGGCTTCGCCCAGTCCTGGTTCACCGTCAGGAAGTAGCCCACTCGATCGTCCGCCGCCCGCGGCTTGTAGTCCGTCTGCGGCAGCTTCCAGAAGCTGTAGTGCACCAGCCGCTTCTCGAACGACCCCGGCGGCGACGGCTGCATCACCGCCAACTCGACCGTGACCTCCACGTTCAGCTCGAACGTCTTCCGGCTCACCCACTTGCTCAGCATCGGGTTGATGGCCGCGCCGCCCATCTCGTCCATGCCCAGGAACGACGTCCACACAATGTCCGCGAAGTTGCTCTTCAACAGCCGTCCGAAGTCGATCACCAGGTCCCCGCCCGGCGTCTTCGTCAGAATCGGCACCGCCACCCGGATGAAGTCCGGGTACGTCCGCCGCACGACGTCCGCCACCTCCTTCGAGCGGTCGACGATGAAGCGCGTCTCCGGCTCGATCAGCAGCAACTGCTTGTCCAGCACCTCCCACTGCACGACGCGCTGATCGATCGGGAAGCCCGTCATCAGCCCGCCGCCCGAGAAGCTGGTCGAAAGCATGAACTTCTCCCCCAGGAACTTCGCCGGAATCTCGCAGTAGAGCGTCTCGAGGTTTTTGTCCTTCGCGTCGGGCGAATAGTGCCACAGCGTGAACAGACCCTTGTCCGCCACCATCCCCTTCGTGACCTTGGCGAACTCCGGGTACGGCGGCGGCTCTTCCGCTCCCGGCGCGGGCATGCCCTGCACCATCTGGGCAATCGCCGCCACATCGATGCCCTGCTGGCTGTCCGCCGGCCGCCCCTCTTGGGCGGACGCGGCGACCAGCGCACAACCACTCACGGCCAACGCGAGCCATCTGATACGGGCGATCACGATACGTCTCCTTTCGCTAGTGGGCACAAACCCCATTCCCCGGCGGTGCCGTGTACAGGGCGGCTGGCACCCTGTCTCGCAGTGAACCCGCCATCACACACCTCTGCTGCCGAGGGCCAACGCCCCATGAGGGCCGATTGTACGCTCCGGCCCCGCGCGAGGTAGCACTCCGTACCGCGCACGACAAGTTCCGACACCGCGCTTCCGGTCCGCCGCGCAAGATACGCGCCGTCACGCCGCCGCCCGTTCGACCGCCGTCCGCGCAGCCCTTAGAATCGTCCGCGGATCCCTGGCGACGGGCTGCTGCAAGGCCGTCTCCCGGGAAACCGGCGTTACCTGGATATCTGATGCCCGACCTCATCCGCTACTACAGCACCAACCGCAACGTCCCGCCCGCCACGCTCGCGGAGGCCCTGCTCCAGGGACAAGCGGCGGATCGCGGCCTCTTCCTGCCTGAGCGCTTCCCACAGCTAACCGCCGCCGACCTGAAGTCGCTCGCCGGCCGGCCCTACTGCGACGTCGCGTTCGCGGTCCTGCGGCCGTACGCCGCCGGCGTGTTCGATGACGCGACGTTGCGGGCGCTCTGCAACGATGCGTACGACTTCGACGTGCCGCTCGAGCACGTGACCGGCCGCCGGCATCTCCTGCGCCTCGACCGCGGACCCACCGCCTCCTTCAAGGACTTCGCCGCCCGCATGATGGCCCGCTGGATGAGCGTCCTCATGCGCCAGCAGGGCGGCGAACTCGTCATCCTCACCGCCACCTCCGGCGACACCGGCAGCGCCGTCGCCCACGCCTACTGCGGTGTCGAGCGCGTCCGCGTCGTCGTCCTGTTCCCGCCGGCCGAGGTCTCGGACCGCCAACGGAAGCAGATGACGACCATCGGCGGCAATGTGACGACGATCGCCGTCGACGGCCAGTTCGACGACTGCCAGGCCATGGTCAAACAGGCGTTCGCAGACCCGGCCCTGGCGCGCATCCGGCTAAGCTCGGCCAACTCCATCAACATCGGCCGCCTGCTGCCGCAGAGCGTGTACTACGTCTACGCGTACGCGAATCTCGCCGACGCCGCGGCCCGTGAGCCCGTCGTCATTTGTGTCCCCTCGGGCAACTTCGGCGACATGATGGGCGCGGTGATCGCCCAGCGAATGGGCGTTCCCATCGACCGCATCGTGATCGCGACCAACGCAAACGACGAAGTGCCCAACTACCTGCGGACTGGTCAGTATCGCAAGATCAGCCCGTCCCGCGTGTGTATCTCCAACGCCATGAACGTCGGCCATCCGTCCAACCTGGCGCGACTGGTCGATGTCTACGGCGGCTGGATGGACGAGACCGGCTTCGTGCGCCAGCCGCCCGACCTGGGGCGGATGCGGCGCGACCTGTACGCGGTCAGCATTCCCGATGCAGAAACGCGCGCCACGATCAAGGACGCGTATCAGCGGCACGGCGTAATCCTGGAACCGCACGGGGCGGTCGGCTGGGCGGGTCTGACGCGCTTCTTGAGCGATAGCCCGGAGAGCGCTGACCACCTCGCCGTTTGCGTCGAGACGGCGCACCCCGCCAAGTTCCCGGAGGAGATTCAGGCGACCATCGGCGTGAGCCCCGCGGTCCCGCCCAGCCTGGCCGGCCTGGAGCAGCGCCGGGAGACGTACGAGAGGATGCCCGCGCGGTACGAGCCCTTCCGCGACTGGCTGCTGGCCCGGTTCGCACAGAGCTGATTTCACCCCCAGGCGCAACGCCCCGCAGGAGCCCCTGGAAGCTGCGGCGAGCTTGACAGCCCCCGGACGGGCCATAAAATCCAACATCTTGTCTCTGCGACGTGTCGCCGGCAGCCTGGTCCGCCCTGTCGGACCTCTGCGGGCGCCGATTGCGCCGGCAGGGACGAGTTGGCGGGACGGGCGCCGCCAGGGAAACTGACAGGATGACGCGGTTCCGGCGGTCTGGAACTAAACAACGTAACCTGGCGGGAGGACCTGCGCGTGATTGAAGTACGGAACCTCTCGAAGTACTACGGCAGTCACAGGGCTGTGAACAACATCTCGTTCACGGTCAATGAGGGCGAGATCGTCGGCTTCCTGGGTCCAAACGGGGCCGGAAAGACGACCACGCTCCGGATCGTGACGTGCTACATGCCCGCGACCGCGGGGTCGGTGACCATCGCCGGTCACGACGTCCTCACCGAGTCCATGCAGGTCCGGGCGGTCGTGGGGTACCTGCCGGAATCGGTCCCGCTCTACCCCGAAATGCGGGTCCGCGAGTACCTCCAGTTCCGCGGCCGGCTCCGCGGCCTGAATCGCGCCAACCGCGACGCCGCCGTCGCCCGTGTCGTTGAACGCTGCTGGTTGCGGGACGTGATCGACCGGCCGATCGGGCAGTTGTCGAAGGGCTACCGGCAGCGCGTCGGGCTGGCGGACTCGCTCTTGCACAACCCGAAAGTGCTCGTCCTCGATGAGCCGACCATCGGCCTCGACCCGACCCAGATCCGCGCGACGCGCTCGCTCATCCGCGAGCTCGCCCAGGAGCACACCGTCATCCTCTCCAGCCACATCCTCCCGGAGGTCGAAGCGACCTGTCAGCGGCTGATCATCATTCACGAAGGCCGGCTGGTCGCCAGTGGCACGCCCGACGAGCTGCGCCAGCGCATGACGACCGAGTCGAACCTGATCGCCGAGTTCAAAGGCCCGGAATCGGACATCGGCGCCAGCGTGCGGAAGCTGGCCGGCGTGGCCGACGTCCACACCGTGCTCCAGGACGGCTGGACGCGCGTCAGCGTCGCCGCGCAGCGTGATCTGCGCGAGGACGTCTTCCGGCTGGCCGTCGAGAAGCACTGGCCGTTGCGCGAGCTGCGGCGCGACATCGCCACGCTCGAGGATTTCTTCGTTAAGGTCGTCACCGGTACACGCGAGCAGCGCGACGGCGGCGAAGAGACTGCCGCCGAGCGCCGAAACCAGTGAGCTGATTGCCGAACGCTTGTTTGAGGACTCCGCGTATGAGAAACATCTCTGCGATCATGCGACGCGAGCTGCTCTCCCTCTTCTGCTCGCCGATCGCCTACATCGTGATCGCCGGGTTCCTGCTGATCACCGGCGTAGCCGTGCTCTGGACCGGCAGCTTCTCGCCCGGCAAGCCCGCCTCGCTGCGGGACGTCTTCTTCTGGACGCCCTGGATGCTGACGGTCATCGTGCCCGCCATCAGCATGAGGGCGATCGCGGAGGAATACCGCAGCGGGACGATCGAGTCGCTGATGACCGCGCCGGTCAGCGAATTGCAGCTCGTGCTGGGCAAGTACTTCGCGTCCCTGATCTTCTACGTCATCATGTTGGCCCCCACGCTCGTCTACGTCGTGTTGATGGAGGCCTTCGGCAACCCGGACTGGGGTGCGTCGCTCTCGTCGTACCTCGGTCTTCTGCTGATCGGCGTGATGTTCACCGCGTTCGGCCTCTTCGCCAGCAGCCTGACGAGCAACCAGGTGGTGGCGTGGATTCTGGGGTGGGTGCCCCTGCTCTTGTTCGCCTGCTTGGCGTTCTTCGTGGTCGGCCTCGTCCAGGGCTGGGTCCGCGTGGTCTTTCAGCAGGTCAATGTCATCGGCCGCTTCGATGAATTCAGCCGCGGGCTCGTGACGACCGACGGGGTGGTCTTCTTCCTGGCGACGGCGGCGCTCTTTCTTTTTCTGGCAGTCAAGGTGGTGGAGTCGCGACGATGGCGGTAGACAAAGCGACAAGCGTGGCGCGGCGCCGCGTCGTCTACGGCGCGAACGCCGTCCTGCAGATCGTGCTGGTCATCCTCGTGGTCGTCGGGGCCGTCTACTTGTCGCAGCGCTACAAGCGGCAGGCCGACCTCACCCGCTCGGGCGTCAATAGCCTCAGCCCGCGTACGACGGCGATGCTCCGCAGCCTGCCGGAGAACGTGACCATCACCGGCATCTACACCGTGCTCAGCGAGTACGACACCCGCGCCCAGAAGCGCCGCGACACCGTCCGCGACCTGCTGGCCCTCTACGAGTCGGCCGGCCGCGGCAAGGTCACCGCCAACCTGGTCGACCCCATGAAGGACCGCGTCCAACTCCCGGCGCTGCTCCGGCGATTGCGGGACAAGCCGGCGTACAAGGACGAAGCGAAGAAACACGAGGAGGCGCTCCAGAGCTTCCCGGCGCTGAACAAGGAAATCGCGGACGTGATCGGCCCTCAGGCCGCCGACGCCGACCGCCTGCTCAACTCCGACCCGACCCTGAATCGCACCGTCGTTGTGGACCTTTCACTCCGATTGCGCAACCTCGCGCGCCGCGGCGACGAGATCATGTCAACCATCCAGGAGCTCCAGAAAGCCGAGATCCCGCGCTACGGCCAGGCCGTCGAGGAGGCCCGCAAGCACATCGAGTCTGTCGAGAAATTCTTCCGCGACGTCGCCGACTACGTGCAGAACGCCTCGCCGGAGAAAGTGCCGCCGGCGGCCCTCGATTTCGTCCAGAAGGCGAGCCAGGCCTATCAGGCCCTGCTGCCCAAGCTCACCGATTTCACCACCCGTGCGCAGGGCCTCAAACGCGTCGAGCTGGAGGAACTCTCGGATCAGCTTGACCGCTGGGCCAACGCCCCACCGATCCTCGTCGAGACGCCGGACAAGGCCCAGATCGTCGCGTTCAACGAGGTCTGGCCCTACCGCACCGACCAGAACGCCCCGCCCCCGCCCGACGGCGACGAACGCGAGTTCGCCGGCGAGCAGGCCACTTCCTCCGCCATTCTCAAGCTCACGCAGAAAGAAAAGACTGCCCTCATCTTCACCCGCTTCGGCGGGCAGTCGCCCATCACGCCCGACTTCTCGCAGATGAACATGAACATGCGGCAGATGCCGCGGGCGCCGTACGGGGCGCTCAACGACCTGCTGCTCAAGGAAAACTTCGTCACGCTGGATTGGGACGTCGCCACACAGAAGACGCCGCCCAAGCCGGAAGACGCGGCCCGCTTGGTGTACGTCGTCTTCCCGGCCGCCCCGCCGCCCCAGCAGGACCCCCGCCGGCAGACCCCGCCCCCGAGCATGTCGCCGGCCGACGTGAAGATCGTGACCGACGCCGTGAATGCCGCGGCCGGGGCGATCTTCTTGGCCGCCTGGACGCCGCCCATCTCGCCCGTGCCGGGCATGGGGGAGGGCAAGTACGACTACGGCGAGTACCTCTCGTCGATGTGGGGAATCCAAGTCGAGAACGCGTACCTGACGCTGTCGTTCGCGCCGTCGCCCGAGAACCCGAAGCTCTTCATCCCGACGCGTGACACGCAACGTGCCATCATCGACAGCCCGGTGCTGCAGTTCACTGACCAGCCGATCGCCAAGCCGCTGCATACCGCCCCGGGCGGAATCAACGAGTCCTGCCCGCTGAAACTGGCCGCCGGCGACAAGGCGCCGGCCGGTGTGACCGCCGAGCCCGTCGCGCTGATCCGCGACACCAACGACGTGTGGGCCATCAAGGATATCATGCGGCTCAACGAGGATTTCCGAAGCAACAAGGGCACCTATCGGCGGGACGACGACATCGCGGCGCCCTTCCCGGTCGCGGTAGCCGCCAAGAACGACAAGGACCAGCGCCTCGTGGTGTTTGCCAGCGCCGGCTTCGTCAGCAACCAGGTGCTGGACACGCCGGGCGGCATCGTGCTGCTCGGCGGCGGGTTCCAGACGGTGCCCGCTTACCCGGCGAACCCCGATCTGTTCATCAACGCCGCCTATTGGGTGACCAACGACGCCGGCCGGATCTCGATCGGAGCCCAGCGAGCCGACGCGCCGCGGCTCAGTAAGCTGAAAGACGATCGCTGGTTGACCTTCTGGCACGTTTTCCTGGTCGGCATCTGGCCGGGCATGGCGCTGGTCGTGGGGGGCGGAGTCTGGCTGTTCCGCCGGAGGTAGGTACGGATGAACTTCAAGACGACGATTACGCTGGTCGTGCTGCTCGTCATCGTGGGGCTGATCTGGTGGCTCGTGCCCGCGTCGCAGCAGGCGGCGGCACCACCGACGGCGGCCAAGCCGGAATCCGCCGGGCCGAAGGCCATCTTCGACCCCGCCCCGGACGCGGAGAAGCTAACACGCGTCGAGATCGAGCGGCCCGGCGTGCCCAAGGTCGCTTTCGAGCGAGTCCTGCCCGAGAAGACCGACCCGAACACCCCCAAGCCCCCGGCCCAGTGGCGCGTCGTTGAGCCGCTGAACACTTTAGCGGAGGTGTCCGCCGTCAGCACGTTGGTCTCGACCATCGGCACCGTGCAGTCGCGGGCGCAGTTCGAGCCGGGCGCCGCCGGAGAGCCCACCGTGGCCGACGCAGGGCTGGATCCGCCCGCCGCAACGATCACCATGACCGACGAGAGCGGCAAGAAGTACGCGCTCGATGTCGGCCAGAAGGTCGTCATGTCGAGCGACACGTATGTGCGCGTCGCGGGCGAGAAAACGATTCGCGTCGCCAATCGCGACCTCCTGCCGCAGGTGAAGAAGGATCTCAGCGAGTATCGCTCGAAGCGGCTGATGGACCTGAAGCCCGACGACGCGACCAAGATTGAGGTCCAGCACGAAGGCACGACGTACGAGCTGGCCCGCGGAGCCGACGGCGAGTGGATGTTCGACCAGCCCCTGCGCGCCTACGCCGACAAGGACAAGGTGCGCGGCCTGCTCACGAAGCTCAGCGGGCTGCGGGCCGAGGAGTTTGTCGACGACGCCCCGACCTCGTTTGCCAAGTACGGGCTGGAAGAGCCGTACCTGACCTGTACCGTGACCACCGAGACCAAGCGGCCACTGCCACCGGAGACGCCGGCGACCCAGAACGCAGAGTCGCAGCCAGCGGCGCCGAAGTTCGAGACCACGACCACCATGTTCAAGATCGCGCTCGGCAGCCTCGCCGACCTCAAGTCCGAGAAACGCTACCTGCGCTCCGGCAACGACCAGTGGGTCGCGACCATCACCGAGGCCAACGCCAAGGGCCTCATTCCGAACCTCAAGGAGCTGCGCGACCCGCGCATCACGCGCGTCAAGGCGGCGGACGTCACGACGCTCGAGATTGCCGGCGCACAGGGCACACCGACCACGCTCCAAAAGGTCAACGGCGTCTGGCAGGGCAGCGGAGACCTGGCACAGCTCGAGACCCCCGCCGTGACCGACGTCTTGCAGGCCCTCGAGGACCTGCGCGCGATCGACTACCTCGACCAGCCCCAGGACCTCGCGCAGTACGGGCTGGACCACCCGCGGACCGTCCTCACCGCGACGGCGGCCGGCGCGCTGGCCCCGGTCACGCTCCGCGTCGGCAGCGACACCGCCAGCGGCAAGAACGCGTACGTGCAGCGCGGCGACGCCCCCACCGTCCTGGTGGTCAGCGCCGCCCAGGCCACCCGGCTGGCGATCGACCCGTTGACCCTGCGCGCCCGCGAGATCTTCAGCTTCCCCGCCAACCAGTTGCGTACCATCCAGGTCGAACGCGGCACGGCTCATTACACGCTCGCGCACGAGGGCGGCCCTTGGAAGTTGACCGATCCGGCGGATGCGTCCATCGACCTGAACGCCGTCACCGTACTGGCCAATGACCTGTCGCACCTCCGCGGCAAGAACGTCGTTGCCAAAGGCGACCCGGCCCCGTTCGGTCTGAGCACCCCCGCGGCGGCCACGCTGCACTTTGAGGTCGCCCAACCGGCGGCCACGCAGCCGACGACCGTGCCCAGCTCGGCGCCGGCCGAGCCGCCGGTGATCGTGCCCCACATGTTGCGCATCGGGACGACGGCTAAGGGCTCGTTTGCGATGAAGGACGAAGACCCGTACGTCTTCGAGCTGGACGAGACCGTCTATCGCACGCTCACCGCCGAGCTGCTCGACACCCGGCTCTTCACCTTCAAGCCGGAGGAAGTGACCGGCGTGAAGATCGTCGCGCCCGGCGGCACGCTCGAGTTCAACAAGGTCGGCGACCAGTGGAAGTACGCGCCCGACCCGTACGTCGAGCTCGATCAGACGAAGGTCCAGGACTTCATCACCGAGCTGACGCAGTTCCGCGCCGAGGAGTACCTCGCCTACCGCGATGGCGACCTGCCGGCCGCGGGCCTGGTGAGTACGCCGGCCACACTGACCGTCCGACTGGCGGGCAGTACCGAGGTCGTGGTGAACATGACCCAGGAGCGGCCCGGCGAGCTGCCACGCAAGGCGGCGCTCGTCGCCCAACGCCGGATCTTCCGGATGCGGCAGGCCGACTGCGAGAAGCTGATGCGCGGGCTCGACGAGTACGTGAAATCCGACAAGCCCGCGCCACCGCCCACGACGCCGGGCGCCCGCCCGCTGCGGCCACCGGTATCGCCCGGCGCCCGCCCACCGCGGCCGCCGACGCCGTAGACGGACGCAGCGTCGCAACGTGGCCCGGGCGTGTACGATTGAAATGCGCACGGCCCGCGGGTATGCATGGACCGCATGAGTAAGCTGCGTTTCGGTATCTGCGGCCTGGGTTGCATGGGGCAAAGTCACTTTGCGCGGCTGCACGGGCATCCGCAGGCGGAGGTCGTCGCGGTGTGCGATCGCGACGCCGCTCGCCGGGCGGGCG
>PMMM01000182.1 GCA_003162245.1 Phycisphaerales bacterium | reverse complement strand
TGTGGGGTGCACGGTTCACCGGTTCAGGGCCGGTGCCACACCTGCCGAGCGGGCCGTCAAGGCAGGCTCTGGCACTGCGTGAGCGTCTCAAGTATTCCCCACGTTGAGGGGGAAAGCAAAGCGGGAAGGAAGGGTTGGCGGAGATGGGCGGATTCTGGCGGAGAAAGTCAGAAGGCAGCGGGAAAAAGTCAGAAGTGGGCAGCAGCGGCGGCGAGAAGTTATACTGGCCGGCGCGCCTTCCGGCGGGCTCACAGGGCAAGGGTCGGTGGGGCCGCAGCGCAGGCTGGATGCGAACATAGCGTGGACGTACCGGTTAGGACGTGAACGGCGACCGTGTGCGGTCCGCGTGCGGCAGGCGGGAAATAGGTGCCCGTCCCGCTCGCTTCGCTCTTCGCTTCGCTCGCTCTAAAAAAACCGCCCGCCGCCTTCGGCGGCGAAGACCGGGGCGGCTGACGCCCGCCCCGGATAAAGCGTAAAAGAGACAAAGAACAAAGGGCTATCTTCCCAGCCCCCTTCGCCTCACGAGCATCCCTATCCCGCCGAACGCCAGTAACGCCATCGTACCTGGC
Source organism: Phycisphaerales bacterium (assembly GCA_003162245.1). Taxonomy (GTDB): domain Bacteria; phylum Planctomycetota; class Phycisphaerae; order UBA1845; family Fen-1342; genus Fen-1342. Next base: position 11,793 of record PMMM01000182.1, on the reverse strand, counting down.
TCAGGAACCTCGGACACACGGAACCCGAGGTAGTCGGCCTCGTCCGTCGGGGGGCCGTAGCCGCGAGACGACGCGCGCAGGCCGTCGCCGTTGTCGCCGAACGACCCGCCCCGCAAGCCGCGAGCCGAGCCAATCATCGTCGTTTCGTTCCACTCCCACACGTTTCCGCCTTGGTCAAACGTGCCATAGGGGCTAGCCGACGGCTTGGACGTATAAGAACCCACGTTGGTCAGATCTTCCACCGCGAAGTTGTAGTTCGCCGAGCCGTTGACCAAGTCCGTGCCTGGCGGGCCTTCGGCCGTGGGGGCGGTGTTCGACCTCGTGGGGTAGTCCCAATAGCCCGCGTTGATCCCGCCGCCCTTGTAGTACGCCGCCTTGTACCACTCATCCTCGCTGGGAATGAAGACGTTCGCGCCTGGGTTACGGCTAATACTACCGTTGGGCGGGTTGGTGATGCCGTTCAGGGAGTAGGCCCCCGTTTCCGTATCGCCCGTACCCTGGCCGTTGTTCATCCAGTTGGCGAACCGGCAGGCGTCCCAGAAACACACGTAGTTCACCGGCATCTGGCCACGCCCCGGTCTCGCGGCGTACTTGGCGCCGTTGGGGGCCCCGCCGTTGAAGCTGATGCCGCCGTAGTAGCTGCTGCCCATGTTCCCGTTATACAGGGCGTACGGATTCGTGCCCAGCGCGTCGACGGAGTTCAGGAAGACCACATACTGGTTGTTGGTGACCTCGTACTTGCCGATGTTGTAATTCGACGCCACGCCGCCCACGGAGATACCGTAGTACCTCGTGTCTGGCGCGTTCCCCGGATTGCCGACGGGGACCCAGTCCATATTGATCGTGCCGCCCGCGGCTACGCCGAGGCCCCAGACCAGCAACACGCCTGCGGCCACCGCCATCGCTCTCTTCCGGAAACCCATATCGAACCTCCTTCGTTGTGATGTATCCTGCGGGGGATTTTCCGCCTCCGGCAAGACAAAGCCGTGATTCATTCCACCTCGTGGCCCGATGCCGGACCGGAGCTAGTGTACGGCGCCCCCCCCGTTGCGGCTACGCCTTTTCGAGGTTTTTTCCCCATCAGCGGGCCCTCCCCGGTCCAGGCCGTTCGCTCCGAGCCGAAACTCGCCCGCCGATCCGGCCAACCAGGCCCCGGCCAAAAGGGCCAACAGCGCCCGCAAACGGCAACGATTCACCCCTGGAGACCCTTTGCGTCACAACCTGATATGCCGTAAAGGCTTGTGTTATGATATGTTACGATCGGGCGCTTGGCGAGTTACACCCAGCCAAAACCGCGCGCCGCCCGCCAGAGTCCGCCAGCCGCCGACAATCTCCGCCAATCTCCGGACCCCGCCTACCCTCCGCCCCGTTTCTGATGAATACTTATCCCGTACTCGCGCGGCTGCCCCGCGTCCGCAGGTGTGGCTGAAACGGAGAGCTGACGCCTGATCGGTGATCGCTGTTGCCTGATCCCCGGCGACGGAGGTGTACGCCTTGTCACCCTGTCGCCTCGTCGCTCTGGGTGTGCCCCGAAAACCAGGAGTCTCAAACCCCCCGCACACAAACTTGATACTCTTGAGACTCTTGGGTTTCCGCCCCGCGAACCGCGCACGGGCAACCGCAGCATCGCCGAATGCGCCGCCGACAGGACGCACGCGGGACACCTACGCCGGCGGCGGTGGCGACGCCCCATTCGCAGGCGGCGCCGGCGGCCGCTGGTTGGACGCCGCAGCCGAGGCGCGCTGGTGCGTGCGGATTTCGAGAATCAAGCGGTTCAACGCCGTCCGCACGTTGCCGATGAACTGGTCCAGGTGGCTCTGGATCGTTTCGCTCGGGTCCTCCAGATCCTCCATCAGCGCTTCGAGCTCCAGCACGAGCCCCGTCAGCCACTCGGTGTCCAGGCCGCGGATGACCTCGATCGCGGCCCGGTAATTTGCCTCCGCCCGCCGATAGGCTTCGTCCTCCGGCGGCAAACGTGCCGCCAGCTCGTGAAAGCGGTGCACGACCCCCGCCAGGTCCTTGATCTTCGTGACCACCTCCCGCTTCTTCTCGCGCAACGCGTGGGCCGCCTCGTCGCTCTCGTGCGCGCGGCTGCTGTGCAGAATGTCCTTGCGCAGCAGGTCGAGCTTCTTCTCCGGCAGCAGCGTCGGCAGCAGACCGTGGATCGCTTCCAGCCGGCGAACGACCCAGCTTGATTTCTCCAGATTCCCGCTGCGGGCGGCCTCGGCCGCCTGGTCGGCCAACTCCTTGATCTGCCGGCGGTACGTCCCCGCCCGCTTCAGCAGCCGATCGTACTGCTCCTCGCACTGCTGAAGATCGGTGGCGGGAACGTGCACCGGGAAATGCTGCCGCACGTCCCGCAGCCGGTCGAGGATCTTCGCGGCCCGCGCGTCGTCGTAGCGCGCCAGGCAGCCGTCGAACTCCCGCCGGAGCCGCCCAAACGTGTCCAGAATCTCGTCGCGCGTCGGCGGCCGGGGGTGCGCGGGGTCGGTGAAGGCGTCCCTGAGCTTGGATTCGTGGTCCTCGGCGCTGTGCTGCTCCTCCGGCGTGGTGCGCGCCGCCTGAAGGGTCCCCTCGCGTTCCGCGATGAACTGGCGGACCATCGAGCCCAGCGCGGGGTCGGCACAGACTTCGGGATGGTTCAGGGCGCGGGCGGCCACGGCCCGCAGCGACGCGGTGTCCACGGCCGTGCTCATGATCTCGGCGCAAAGCTGCTGGTACACGTCCCAACGCCGCTTGTCGCGCGCGGCCAACCCCTGTCCCGGCAGCCCGAACACGGCCAAGCGCACCAACTCCCGCGCCGCGCCACGCAGGTCGGACGGGCAATCCGGCCCGTCGAGAACGTCAAACGGAACGATCGCGTCACGCGCGAGCCACCCCATTTCCTCGAGACGGCGCAGGAGCCAGACGCCCAAAGCCGCCGGCACCGCGGCCGCAACGATCCGCGCCGCGGCGCGCGGGGAAAGTTCGCGCGCCCGCGCTAGCCGCCGGCGCAACGCAGTCGTCGCGCGGGCGCAGAGAATCAACGGGTCATATTGTTCAGCGCCCCCACGGGCCGCATCCTGCTCTGTGCGACATGTCTCGGTCATAGCGCCTCCCGGGCAACCCCAACCCGAGGCGACCACATCTTCAGTCTACCGGCTCCGGCAAGCGGCGGCCACCGCCTCCGCGGCTTGAACTGAACGCCCGGCAACCCGCTCCCGGTCAGACGCGTCCGAAAGCTCGACCGCTCACTCCGGCTTCCACCGCCACTGGTGGCCAAACGGGGTCTGCCCAAACGCGTACGCGTTCGCGGCGTTGCGCGTGTTACGGCTATCGCCGCCGAACAAGCCCCACTTCACGGGCCCGAACCGGTCGGTCTTGAAGCAGTGCAGCCACCCCGCCTGGTCGGCGACGAGCACCTCCAGGAGATTGTCGCCATCCACGTCGGCTACGACCGGCGAGCAGTCGATCGGGGCGTCCAACGGCAGGCGATACAGGCACTGACCGGCTTGGGAGACGATTGTGATCGCACCACGCAATTGCCCCTCCGCGTTCGGTTCGCTCGAGGACAGCACGATTTCCGAGAGGCGGTCGCCATTGAGATCGGCGACCGCGGGTGTGCCCCACACGGCGCCGCCGACGGCGAAGCGCCAGCGCACCCCCTCCGGTTCCAGCAGGCACACACCGCCGTGCCGTCCACCGTGCTCGCCGGTGGGGCACGCCAGCACCGTGGGCGGTTCATTGGGGTCCGTGTGGAGCGTGCGGAGGGCGGCGATCAACGTGTCGTCGGGTCGCAGGGCCAGCGTGCCCCACACCGAGGTCTGCAGGCTCGCCCCCGCGGCCACGATCGACCAGACGCGGGCCGCACGGTCGCCGACGTACGCCGGCGGCCCGTGCTCCACCATGCCGCCCCGGGTGACCGCGCCCGCGAGAGTCCCGGCGGGCAGTGTGTGCTGCCAGCGCGAACGGCCGTTGCTGACCGTCAGCACCTCGATGTCGCCCAGCGGGGTCGTCACGACGATTTCTGGGCCTTGCCCCGGCAGCACGTCGGCCAGGGCCAGCGTCGCCCCGAGCAGATCGGCGTCGGCGGGTGGCCGAGCGACGGTCGCAACCCATGCCGTTCGTCCGGACGGTCCAAGCAGAGCCACCACCTTGCCCGCGCGCGTGGCCACGACGATGTCGCTGTGGCCGTCGTTGTTGACATCCACCGCCAGCGGCGGGGCGATCACCGGGCTGCCGACGTGCGTGTCCCAGAGCGGCTGGCCCTTCGGATCGATGCAATACACGGTCCCGTTCAGGCAGGCGACAAACAGCCGATCTTCGCCTGCGGCCAGTCCGATAACGTCACGCGGGCCGCGCCCGGGGCGTTCGGGCGGCGCGAAGAGCAGCTCGGCCTGTCCGGTGGCGCCGTCCACCCGTACGACCCCGTCGGCGCTGTCGTGGGGATCATTGAACTTCGACCCCAGCGACGCCACGTAGATCTGTCCGTCCAGCGCGATGATCGTGCTGAACCACGCGGTCAAACCGATCGGCGCCTGCCACGCCGGCCTCAGCTTCACGACCTCGGGACTTGGGACGGCCGGCTGCAAGCCCTGCCTGAGGCGCTGGCGAGTCGTGTACCAGCGCTGCCAGTCCGCCCGCCGATCGCCGTAGTCGACACCCGCGACGCGCGCCAGCAGCAGGCGGATGCGTTGATCGTCGAGCGCGTACTTCGTGTACAGGTGCGTGATGAACTCGTCGGTGCGCGGCCCCCAGGCCGGAGCGGTCTCTTGCTCCCATTGTTCCAACCCGGCCCGGACCTTCCGTGGCGTGTCCGCTCCCGCCAGCAGGTCCAGCCCGCGGCGTACCTGCCACGCAAGGCTGCGCGTGTTCAGGTACCAGCGACCGCCGAGCAGACCGCCCGCCACGGCGGCCAGAACCAGGGCGGTCACGGTTACAGCGCGGACGAGCCGGTGCCGCGGTGCGGCACGGCGTCGAAGGTCACCCATGACCGGCTGACGGATTGGCATGAAGACTCACATCGCCTACGTACCGGGTCCGGCGTCAACGGCGCGCCGGCGCGCGGCGGGCCAAGAGTAACCTACAGTACGCCGGCCGGCGTCCTGGACAACCGGCCATGCGTTGGCGGGCGCGCCGCGTTATGGGACGTATGCGGGGCGGGCGTGCGCCACTCGGCGCCGATTTCGCGGAAATTCCGCGTTCTTTTCCTGCGTCGGCGCGCTACAATGGCCCATTGTCTCCCAATGTGCTGGGACGTGCGACCACCTATGCAGAATCGGACATTTTGTGTTCTGTTTCCCTTCCGACCGCGGGGGTGCCGCGCTGTCTAAAGGAGGACTGACGATGCGCAGATGGGCTACCCTGGGGCTTCTAGTGTTGTTAGGCACAACGGTCGTGTGGGCGGCGGACCTGGTTCCGGCCACCCAGTACCTCCAGGACGCCTTTCCGGACGTGCAGTTCTACGCTCAGGGCCCGCAGATCACCCGCGTGTGGGGGGCGATCTTCGGCCTGGGCCAGACGCCCGAGCACACCGCCGACGCGTTTATCCGCGAGCACAGTGCCGTGTTCGACGTCGCGCCCCAAGAGCTTCAGCCCGGCAGCGCCGTCAGCGGCGAATACACCCTGCCACTCATGTACCAGCCGGAAACCGGCACCTACAAATTCACGCTCGTCCAATACCACCAGGCCAAAGACGGCCTCCCGGTCTATCAGGCCGATCTGCGGCTGCTGGTCGGCAACGAGCCGGATAACCCACTCGTGTGGGCCGGCTCGAGCCTGAAGAGTCTGGGCGACTTTACGGTTCCGGCCGCGACCCTTCGTAGCCCCGCCTACGATGCCGTCTTCGGCGCCGCCCTCAACGCCGTCCCCAGCCTCGTGAACTTTACCGACTCCACGTTGGTGATCTACGCCGGCGTCGACGAGCAGAAAGCCGCGCCCACGCTCGCCGTCACGTTTGTCGCCGACAACTACGGCTCGCCGACGGCCACGCGGCCGGAGCGATACCGCTTTGTCGCGGACGCGAGCACCGGCGAAATCCTGTACCAAGAGGACCTGATCGTCTTCACCAACGTGACGGGCAACGTCAGCGGGCTGGCGACGACGATCCCCAAGTCGGACACCTGCAACCCCGAAGTCTCCACGCCGATGAAGTACGCCACGGTGAGCATCGGCAGCACGACGGCGTACACGGACCCGAACGGCAACTTTACGATCACGAACAGCGGGACGTCGGCGGTGACGGTGAGCTCGCCGATGAGCGGGCACTACTTCTTCGTCAGCGTTCTGGCGGGGACGCTAGACGCGCTGAGCCAGAGCGTGACGCCGCCGGGGCTGGCGAACTTCGTGCACAACGCGGCGAACTCGGACGAGCTGGTGCGGTCGCAGATCAATGCGTATGTGCAGGCGAACGTGGTGCGGGACTGGGTGCTGACGTATAACCCGTCCTATCCGTCGATCGCGACGGATGTGAACTTTCCGCTCTACGTGAACAGCAGTAACAGCACCTACTGTCCGGGCAACGCCTGGTACGACGGCACTGCACTCAACTTCTGCCGGGCGGGCGGCATCTACCCGAACACGGCGTACTCCAGCGTGGTGCACCACGAGTACGGCCACCACGCGGTGGAAAGCGGGGGCAGCGGACAGGATCAGTACGGCGAGGGGATGGGCGACAGCTTCGCGGTGTGCCTGGCCGACGATGCGATCCTGGGTTACGGCTTCGAGGGCAACTGCAGCGCGGGTATCCGTACGGCGAACAACACGATGCAGTACCCGTGCACGAGCGACATCCACACGTGTGCGCAGTTGCTGTCGGGGTGCGTCTGGAGCACGCGGAACGCGCTGGTGACGACCAACCCTTACACGTACAAGGCGATCCTGTCGAACCTGGTGGTCAACAGCATTCTGATGCATACGGGCGGCTCGATCACGCCGCAGATCTACGCGGATTTCACTACGCTGGACGGCGGGCCCACCGGGCCGCACCACGCGGAGATTTACGCCGGCTTCAGCGCGCACAACATGGTGCCGGCGCTGCCGCCCGCAAACGACGCGTGTGCGAATGCGATCGTGGTGTGCCCCGGCACGTATACCGGGACCACGAGCGGTGCGACGCTGGACGGCTCCGTGAGTTGCGATGGCAGTTCGCCTGGACCGGACGTGTGGTACAAGTACACACCGGCCTCCGCCGGCAGCGCCACGTTCAGCCTATGCACTTCGAGCACAACCTGGGACTCCGTGCTCTCGGTCCACTCCGGCTGCCCCGGCACTTCCACCAACCAACTGAACTGCAGTGACGACGACTGCGGCGGCACCGGGACGCACGGCACGATCACGCGCAGCGTGACCGCCGGCACGAACTACTGGATCCGCATCGGCGGGTATTCCAACGTCTCGGGTCCGTTCACTCTCGTGATCACGGGACCGGCGTGCCAGACGGTGAATTACACGCTGACGACCAGCGTCACGGGCTCGGGCAGCATTGCGTTGAACCCGCCGGGCGGCTCGTATGCCTCAGGCACGTCCGTACAGTGCACTGCCAACGCGGCGAGCGGGTGGCACTTCGACCACTGGACCGGCGACCTGACCGGCTCAACCAACCCGAGCACGATCGTGATGAACAGCAACAAGTCCATCACGGCCGTGTTCGTCCAGGATCAGTACACGCTGACGGCCTTTATCAGCCCCGCGGGAGAGGGCACCGTCACGCTCAACCCGCCGGGCGGGACGTATCTCTCCGGTACGACGGTGCAGTTAACGGCGGCCGGAATCGCCGGCTGGCATTTCGATCACTGGACGGGCGACCTGACGGGCGCGACGAATCCCAGCAATATCCTGATGAACGGCAACAAGTCCGTGACGGCGGTGTTCGTGCAGGATCAATACACGCTGGCGACCTCGGTGAGTCCGGCGGGTAAGGGCAGCGTCATGTTGAGCCCGCCGGGCGGGGTGTATCTCTCCGGCACGACGGTGCAGTTGACGGCCGTGGCCATCGGCGGCTGGCACTTCCTTCAGTGGACCGGCGATCTCACAAGCTCGACCAGCCCGACCACAATCGTGATGGACGGCAACAAGTCGGTCACGGCGTTGTTCGTGCAGGATCAATACACGCTGACGACCAGCGTGACCGGCTCGGGCAGCATCGCGCTCAACCCGCCGGGCGGCACGTACCTGTCCGGAACGACGGTCCAGGTCACCGCGAATCCCGCCGGCGGCTGGCATTTCGATCACTGGACGGACGACCTGACGGGCGCGACCAATCCCAGCAATATCGTGATGGACGGCAACAAGTCCGTTACGGCGGTCTTTGTTCAGGATCAGTACACCCTGACGACCAACGTGACCGGTTTGGGTAGCATCGCGCTTGACCCGCCGGGCGGAACGTATTTGTCCGGAACGTCGGTTCAGGTGACCGCGAACGCCGCCACCGGCTGGCATTTCGATCACTGGACGGACGACCTGACGGGCGCGACCAATCCCAGCAATATCGTGATGGACGGCAACAAGTCCGTCACCGCCGTGTTCACGCAGAACCCGGCCGGCTGCCTTGGCGACATGAACTGCGACGGGCGGATCACGTTCACGGACATCGACCTGTTCGTCGAAGCGCTGAGCGGGGAGAGCAGTTGGTCGCACCCCAACTGCCCGTGGATCAACGCCGACGTCAATGGCAGCGGTAGCGTGACGTTTGCGGACATCGACCCGTTCGTCGCCTTGATTGGGACGACGTGCCCGCCATAGGAGCCGTTTCGAGATCGCGCTGGCAAGGCCGGCGCCGTGCGCAGCGCCCGGAGCCGCTTTGCGGACCAACCCCGACGAAGCGGTATTTGTCGCACCTTTGCGGCGGCAGCTAGCGTACTGCCTCGTTGGAATCGCAGCATGTCCGAGCCGCGACATTCATGTCGCGCGGTCGTCCCGCGCGGCGTGAAGGCCGCGGCTCGGTCCGTAATACGATCGTTTCTTCCCGAGTCACTACGCCAGGTACCGAGGGCGTGACGGCAAAGGACCACGTCAGCACCGCGCGGGTTCGACGGCTCCAGCAGCGGCGGCGCGAGACGGGAGAAGTCGGCCCACGCCGGATGGACCCGCCTCTACCGCTCCTTGCCCGCCAGACCTAGAATGCCAGATTGGTCGAGGTCCGACCCCGCAGAACGCCGGTCCTTCCCACGAGCACAGGAGAGCGGAGCATGGTGGTTCCCAACGATCGCAGGTACTCCCAGACACACGAGTGGTTCAAGGTCGACGGGACGACCGTCACGATCGGGATCACGCAGTTCGCGGCCGACCAGTTGACGGACATCACGTACGTCGATCTCCCCAAAGTCGGCGCGGCCGTGGAAGGCGGGAGTCACTTCGGCGAAATCGAGTCGGTCAAGGCCACCGGGGAGCTGTACACCGCGGTCACCGGCACCGTGAAAGCGGTGAACACACGCCTGGCCGACGAGCCAGGCCTGGTGAACAGCGACCCGTTCCGTGCAGGCTGGATGCTCAAGCTGGAGTGCCGCGACGTGAGCCCGCTCGACAAGCTGATGGACGGACCGGCGTACGACGAGATGATCACGGAGGCGTGATGCGCGGGCCCAGTAACCGCGGATGACCGTCAGGCACGGAGGCCTGGCGCTACTTCGCTTCACGAGGAGCTTCCAGCTCAATGCCTCACACCCTCGCTGCCCAGCAGCTTCTGAACCCGTCTGACACTTTCGTGCACCGCCACGTCGGCCCCGGCGACGACGACATCGCGCAGATGCTCGCCGTGCTCGGGTACGACTCGCTCGACGCGCTTGTGGACGACACGGTCCCGGCCGCAATCCGGCTGGGCAGACCGCTGAACCTCGGACCGCCGCGGGGCGAGTACGAGACGCTTCGGGAACTGCGGGCGATCGCGGCGAAGAACCAGGTGTTCCGGTCGCTGATCGGGATGGGGTATTACGACTGCATCGTGCCGCCGGTGATTCAGCGCAACATCCTGGAGAACCCGGGGTGGTACACGCAGTACACGCCGTACCAGGCGGAGATTTCGCAGGGGCGGCTGGAGGCGTTGCTGGCGTTCCAGACGATGGTGGCGGACCTGACGGGGCTGCCGCTGGCGAGCGCCTCGCTGCTGGATGAGGCGACGGCGGCGGCCGAGGCGATGACGATGTGCCACCGCATCGCCAAGACCGAGAAGCTGGGCTTTTTCGTGGCGGAGGATTGTCACCCGCAGACGATTGCGGTCGTGCAGACGCGGGCCCGGCCGCTCGGCCTGCACGTACACGTGGGGCCGATCGAACAGATCGACTTCGCCGGGCAGGACCTGTACGGCATTCTGCTCCAGTATCCGACGACCGACGGCCGCATCCGCAACGATGCGGAGATCATCGAGCGTGCCCATGCGGCGGGCGTGCTCGTCGTCGTCGCTACCGACCTGCTGGCCCTTACGCTCTTGAAGCCGCCGGGCGAGCTCGGCGCCGACATCGCCGTCGGTTCTGCGCAGCGATTCGGCGTGCCGCTGGGCTTCGGGGGGCCCCATGCCGCGTTCATGGCGACGCGGGCGGAGTTCGTCCGGCAGATGCCCGGGCGGCTGATCGGGGTCTCGAAAGACACGCACGGGAATGTGGCGTATCGGCTGGCGCTGCAAACGCGCGAGCAGCACATCCGGCGGGAGAAGGCGACGAGCAACATCTGCACGGCGCAGGTGCTGCTGGCGATCATGGCGGGAATGTACGCGGTCTATCATGGGCCGCAGGGTCTGCGCCGGATCGCCCAGCGAGTGCACGGCATGACGCTGGTGTTGGCGGCCGGCCTGCGGCGGCTGGGGATCGAGGTCGGGAGCGAGCCGTTCTTCGGTACGCTGCGCATTCGGCTTCGCAAGCGGGCGGTGGCGGCGGTGCTGACGCGGGCGCGCAAGGATCGGATCAACCTGCGGGACTACGGCGACGGCTCGGTCGGCGTGTCGCTGGACGAGACTTCGACGAAGGCTGAGGTTGCGACGCTGTGGCAGATCTTCGCGGGCAAAGAGGCGGTGCCGTTCACGGCCGACGACCTGGCGGGGGCCGGCGCGATGCTGTATCCGCCGGAGCTCGCCCGCACGAGCGAATACCTCACGCACCCGGTCTTCAACCGCTATCACGCCGAGCACGAGATGCTGCGGTATCTGCGGCGGCTGGAGTCGCGCGACTTGTCGCTCTGTCAGTCGATGATCCCGCTCGGCTCGTGCACGATGAAGCTCAACGGGACGGTCTTGATGCTCCCGATTTCGTGGCCCGACCTCGCGAACCTGCATCCGTTCGTTCCGCCGGAGCAGGCGGAAGGGTACGCGGAGCTGTTCGCGGGGCTGCAAAAGTGGCTGGCGGAGATCACGGGCCTTCCGGCGGTGTCGCTCCAGCCGAATTCCGGGGCGGCCGGCGAGCACACCGGGTTGCTGGTCATTCGGGCGTACCACGAGTCGCGCGGCCAAGCGCACCGCGACGTGTGTCTCATCCCGGTCTCGGCGCACGGGACGAACCCGGCCAGCGCGGTGATGGCGGGTTGCCACGTCGTGGCGGTCGCATGTGACGAGCGCGGCAACATCGACCTGGCCGACCTGCGAGCCAAGGCGGAGCAGCATCGCGACCGGCTGGCCGCAATCATGGTCACCTATCCGTCCACGCACGGCGTGTTCGAGGAAGGCGTCAAAGAGCTGTGCGAGATCGTCCACGCCAACGGCGGGCAGGTGTACATGGACGGCGCGAACCTGAATGCGCAGGTCGGGCTGTGCCGGCCGGCGGAGATTGGGGCGGACGTCTGTCACCTGAACCTGCATAAGACGTTCTGCATTCCGCACGGCGGCGGCGG
>PMMM01000166.1 GCA_003162245.1 Phycisphaerales bacterium | reverse complement strand
GACGGGCGTCGCACCACCCGGCGCCGCCGGCGCTGTCGGAGAATCGGTCCGCGCTGGTGCGGCCGGCCTGGCGCCCGGCACGCCTGGGCGAGTGGGCCCGGCAGCTCCCGGTGCCCCGCCCGGAGCGACTGCCGCTGGTGTGCCGCCCGCTGGCGCACGCGGAAACCCACCGCCCGCAGCACCAAGCTGTCCCAACAGGGCGGTCAAGTCCTCCGCGCTGGTCGGCAGTTCCCCGCCGCCCGCCTGCGCGAGCAGCGTCTGCAGCATGGGCATGATCGTTTGCAGCGTCTGCGGATCGAGCGTCGCCATGATCTGCTGGATGCTCACCGTGCTGGATTCGAAGCCGCCCAGCAACGAGAGCAGCTCCGGGAGCTGGGCCGCCAACTCGGCCGGCAGGCCCGCCTGGGTCAGGCCATTCGCGTCGAGCCCCAGTTGTGTGAGGTCGATCGAGGCCGGCTTGGCCTTCAGGAACGCGACGGTGCGCATAACCTGCGCACCATCCAGGCTGTCCGCGTGCTCGCGGTCTGGCTGGTGGAGCACCGCGACCGTGACCAGGCCCAGCTCCTGGTTCGGGTCATCCGGGTCGGCGGGCTCGACCTGCACCTGCCAGAAGTAACCCGGATACTGCTTGCCGAATTGGTCCGTGACCGGCTCCAGGCCGGCTTCGAGCACGCGCTGCTGAACGTTCGGATCGAGCTCCGTCAGCGCCAGGATGCGATCCATCAGTTGCGAGACCCGCAACTGGTCCTCGGCGTACGTCGTCATGTTCAGCCCGCTCACGACCTGCGCGCTGAGCAGGCCCATCGCGGTGACCAGCACGGTCAGCGCGATCACGACCTCCAGCAGAACGCCGGCGCGACGGCTCATTCGAAATCCTCGACTCTCTGGGTCTTCTGGTCCTCCGCCTCCGCCTCCGCCGACAGCGGCTTGGGGCGCTGCACGTCTTCCGGACGGATGGACGCATACTCCTCCACGGTGACGCGCCCCAGCCGGCCGTCCAGCGTCAGCAGCCGGCCGTTGCCGCGGTCGTCGCGCAGCACCCACCGTACCGAGTCGCACGCGCCGTCCGGCTGAAACTCGATCGCCGGCGACTGCTCGAATTCCTCGAGCGGCGTCGGGTTGATCTCCATGTCGGGAAACTGGAGCCGCTCATCGACGATCATGATCGGCGCCGGACCGTCCGGCAGCATCTGCACTGCCGCGACCCACACGCTCTCCAGCAGCACCTCGGTCCGCGTCCAGCCGCCGTAGGCGGGGACATACACGTGCGGCGCCTTGAGCGGGTCGAGCTGGCACTTGGCGCGCACGCTGCCGTCGGCACGGAAGACGATCCGATAGTGCCGCCCCTCGTTCATGGCCTCGGCCCGGCACATCGCCACCAGCGTCTCCATCCGCCGCGCCGACTCCTTGAGCTGCTCGGCGTGGGTGGTCCCGCTCATGTTCGGCCACGCGAACGCCAGCATCATGGCCAGCAGCGCCATGACCAGGAGCAGTTCGAGGAGGGTGAATGCGTGCGCGAGCGAGCTGCGCATGAGAGCACTTCTCACGAGGGGTTGCGCCGCACGCGGCCCGCCGGCCAGGCCGCTACGTACGCTTCCAGTTGACGATGTCGTCGTCGTTGCCTTCCTGCCCGTCCCGGCCGGGGCTCGACAGGTCATAGCCCTTGTCGTTGTACTTGCCGGGGTACTGGTAGATGTACTCATGGCCCCAGGGGTCGACCAGGTCCTTGGTCTTGAGGTACGGGCCGGCCCACTTCTTGGCCAGCTTCTCGTCCTGCGGCGCTTCGAGCAGGAGCTTGAGCCCGCCGTCGTCCGTCCGGGGATAGTCGCCCATCGCCATCCGGTAGACGTCGAGGGCGTTGGCGAACCCGGAGTCGACGGTCGCCAGGCACAGGCTTTCCTTCGCTTTCTCGCCGGCGCCGAAGAACTGCGGCGCGACGAATGCGGCCAACAGGCCGATGATGACGACCACCATCAGCACTTCCAACAGCGTGAACGCCCGGCCGCCGGGCCGCATGCTGCGTCTGCTACCCTTCATCGTGGTCTCCGCTCTCTTGTAGTGCGACATGACTGTTCCTACCTGTAAATCCTAGCGCTGCAAACCGGTCGTCGACATCCGCAGGATCGGCACCAGCAGCGCAATCGCGATGAACGCGATCATCACGCCCATCATCATCAGCAGCAACGGCTCCAGCATGCGCATCGTGAAGTCGATCTGCCGCGCCGTCCGCTCCTCCTGCGTATTCGCAATCTGCACCAGAACCTTGTCCAGCGAGTTGCTCTCCTCCGCCACCGCGATCATGTCCACGATCGCCGGCGGAAACACCCCGCTCGCCGCCAGCGGGCCCGCCAGCGGCTCCCCGCCCCGCACCGCCTCCGCCGCCTCGTCGATCGCCCCCGACAGAATCGCGTTGCCCGTCGAGTCCTTCGAAATCTTCAGCGACTGCAACAACGGAATGCCGTTCGCCAACATCGTCCCGAACACCCGGCAGAAACGGCAGATCGCGATCATCGTGTAGATCTTCCCCAGGCCCACCACGCGCAGTTGCAGCCGCGCGCGCGCCGCACGCCCCATCGCGCTCTGGAAGTATCCGACGACCGCGACGACGACCACAGCCACGATCCCGAGCAGCAGGAGCCCGTGGTCCCGCAGCGTGTCGCTGATGCCAAAGACGATCTGCGTCGGTAACGGCAACACCTGTCCTTCGAGCACGCCGCGGATCTTCGGCACAACGTAGGCCATGATGAACGACACGGCGCCGATGGCCCCGACCAGCAGCACGCAGGGGTAGATCATCGCGCCGATGAACTTGTTCTTCAGCGCGTCCTGGCGGGCGACAAACTCCGAGAGGCGCGCCAACACGTCTTCCAGGAAGCCGCCTTTCTCGCCCGCCCGCACCATCGACGCGTGCAGTTCGGGGAACGCTTCGGAATGCTTGAGCAGCGCGTCCGCCAGTGAGTCGCCCCCCGACACGTCGTCCCGCACCTCGCGTAGTACCCGGCCCAGCCCGGCGGTCGTCGTCTGCTGGGCCAGTACTTCCAGCGACCGAAGGATCGGCACGCCCGCCCGCAGCAGGTCCGAGAGCTGCTCGTACATCTGCCCGACCTTGGAAAGACTGACGCGCCGCGCTCGCCCCGTGAAGAACGACCGCCGTTTTTCCACCTCCTCGATCTCGACCGGCAGCAGCGACCGCTCATCGAGCACGCGGGCCGCCGCCATCGAGCTGTCGGCAATCAGCGTCCCCCGGACTTGCTCGCCGGTCGCGCTGCGCGCTCTATAAGAAAACGTGGGCATCGCTCTCGCTCATCCGCAACAACCGACAGCCGCCCGCCGGCGGTACACTGACCCCGCACGAAGTTGTACCCGCGGAACCCGGCCTGGGATGCACGGCCGGGCCACGCGCCTTCTCCTATTATCGGTCGGCCTGGGCACTTACGCGGCCCCGCGCCCAAGTTTGTTGTCGTGCCGCGCCGCAGATTCTCCGCTTGTGATTCGGCGCAACTCCGTTAGATTATGGCGCAAACGGGGGCGCGTGAGAAGTCGCCAGTTTATCGGACGATGCGGAACGCCGTCGCGCCGGACGATGGGCCCTCGAGGTCGCCGTGTATGCCGCTGGTCGAAGTTCAGCCCGAACCTCCTCGTGACGTGTGGGCCACGCTGGGGCTTGACCCCACCCTGCTCGCCACGCTCCGACGCGTCAAGTTCAAAACTCCCACCGATATCCAGCGCGAGTTGATCCCGCTCGCTCTCCAGGGCCGCGACGTCCTCGGCCAGGCCCGCACGGGCACGGGCAAGACCGCCGCCTTCGCGCTGCCGATCCTCCAGCGCATCACCCCCGGCGCCGGCTTGCAGGCTATCGTCCTCGTCCCCACGCGCGAGCTGGCCACCCAGCTCCACGACCACATCCGCGACCTGGCGCTTGAGAAACCCCTGCGCATGGTCGTCGTGCTCGGCGGACGCCGCCTGAGAGAGCAGATTACCGTCCTGCGTCAGAACCCGGAGATCATGATCGGCACCCCCGGCCGCGTGCTCGATTTGATGCACCGCAAGGAACTGAAGATCGCCCACGTGAAGATCGCGGTCCTCGACGAAGTCGACCGGATGCTCGACATCGGCTTCCGCGACGACATCCGCCGCATCCTCCGCGCCATCGAGGGGCCGCACCAGACGATCTTCGTCTCGGCCACCCTCGACGAAGAAATCCAGAAGCTCGCGCGGTCGTTCATGCACGACCCGGTCGAGGTGAACGTCTCGCACGACATGCTCACCGTCGAAAGCGTCCACCAGGGCTTTGTCGCCGTGCACCCGGAGGACAAGTTCAACACACTGCTCGGCTTCCTCAAGCACGAGGCCCCCACCCTGACCATCGTCTTCACCAACACCAAGCACAAGGCCCGCCGCGTCGCCCAGGGCCTCAAACGCGCCGGCGTCAACTGCAAGGAGATTCACGGCGACCTAGTGCAGGAGCGGCGTGAGCGCGTGATGAGCAGCTTCCGCAAGCAGCACATCCAGGTGCTTGTCGCCACCGACCTGGTCTCGCGCGGCCTGGACGTGATGGAGATCTCCCACATCGTCAGCTATGACGTGCCCGAGGACTCGAGCGGCTACGTGCACCGCATCGGCCGCACCGCCCGCATGGGCAACATCGGCTACGCGGTGACGTTCGTCACGCCCGAGGAGGGCAAGTCCCTCACGGACATCGAGAAGCTCATCAACAAGGAAATCCCGCAGTTCGATCCGCCCTGGCTCGTCAAGCGTGCCCCGGCCGCGGAGTTGGCCGCAGCCAGCACGGCGCCGGGCGCCGCGGACGAGCCCGCCGCTGAGCCGGTTCCGTCGCGCTATGCCGAGGCCCGCCGCACGGACGAGACGCTCGAAGCCCACGGCCTACACCCCGTGCGGCGGACGCTGGGCAGCCGCTTCCGCACGCGACGCAAGTACCGCCACTAGAACACGCCCCTCCTTTGCAGGGAGGGGTCGGGGGAGGGTCGAAACAGGCGTGCTTCTTGCCCCTCACCCCGCTCTCGCCGGCGTGCGACCGTTTCTCAGACGATGCGCTGGGAAATGGGGGCTCTATTCTCCGGCCGCCACAATCTTGTCTTGCGGGCGGCCCCGTCGTTTTGCTAGAGTCAGGGAATACACGCCCGCGTTCCGCTTGATGTCACGGGAACTTGGGCGAAAGGAGCCCCTGCCATGCCGTGCGCCGCATGCACTCGGAGAAGCGTTCTGTCGCTGGTCCTCGCGGCGTCGTTCACGGCCGGCGCTCTCGCGCTGCCGTTTGCGGTCCCGGTCAACCAGTCGCAATCGTCGCTGACGTTTGACCTGTGCGTCGTGGGCAAGTGCGATACCAAGTCGTCGCCCGTGACGGGCTTGGCGATCATCGAGCTGGACTCGGTCGACATCCCCACGCAGATCACGCTCTACGACTTCTACTTCCATCTGACGAACAACATGAACTGGACTCTGAGCTGGAGTATCCTGGGCTCGCTGACGGCCTCCGCCACAAACGTCACCGTGCTCGACGCGCTGCCGGGCACAGCGCTCGGCCCCGTGCCGATTACCGCCACCCAGTATGACTTCACCGGCGTCCCCTCGGACGCGACGGGGACGCTGACGTATCACGCCACCTACCTGCCATGCACCGCGCTGCTGGCCGCCGGCCACCTGTGCGACGACACGATCGACCTGGCGGACCAAGGAACGCAGGCCGGCGACATGACCGGGACGCTTACCACCGCCAGCCGCACCGTCTACCTCGTCGCGAATGTGGACCGCACAACACCCCTTGACCCCAACAACCCGAGCCTGGGCACGATGCACGTCTACGGCACCGTGCGGGGGCAGGCTTATGTGCCCCGGCCGGTTGGCGACGTGGACGGCGACGGCGACGTGGACAACCTCGACTTCACCTACTTCGCCCAGGCCCTGGCCGGACCGGGCGCGACCACACCGCCGCCCGGTTCCAGCGCCTATCACTTCGCCGGCAGCGATCTGGACGCCGACGGGGACGTCGACCTCGCGGACTTCGCCCAGTTCGCGGTCCACTTTGGAGCGTGAAGCCGTTACCCCTTGGCGAGCGCCACCTCTTCGCCCGCCCGCAGGCCGGACAGAACCTGCATGTCATCGCCGAACGTCCGCCCGAGTTGCACGATCCGCCGCTGTAGCACTTTGCCGCCGTCCGCGCCGGTCTCCGCCACCTCGACCAGGTCGAGTTGCCCGACCCGCCGCACGGCGGTCCGCGGGATCACCAGCACCTCCTCCTCGTCCAGCGGAATGAGCAGACGCCCGAACATCCCCGAGTAAATCCCCGGCGGGCACGGGCCGGTGACCTTGACGGAGAACGTCCGGCTGGCCGACTCCGCTTCGGGCACGATCTCGCTGACGCGCCCTTCGCAGGTCATGCCCAGCGTGTCGACGTGCACGCCGATCGTCTGTCCGACCTCCAGCCGATGGGTCAGCGACTCGCGGACGCGTGCGACGAGCTGCATGCGCGTGGGGTCGTAGAGGGCGACGAGGACCTGCCCGGGGCTGGCGGTGTCGCCGACCTCCACACGTTTGTCCACGACCTTTCCGTCGATCGGGCTGCGGATGGTCGCGTAGTCGAGAGTGGCCTGGGCATGCGCGCGGGCCTGCTGGGCTTGCTCCAATTGGGCCTGTGCCCCCTTCAACGCGGCATCGGCCTGGTCAAAGGCCGTCTTCGCCTCGATGCCCTGCTCGTACAGCGGCTTGACGCGGTCGTATTCGATCTGGGCCATGTCGCGCGCGGCTTGCGCGGCGCTCACGCCGGCCTCCGCCTGGTGCAGCTGGGCTTGCAGATCCTTGTCGTCGAGTTGCACGAGCACTTCGCCGGCCTTCACTTCCTGGCCGGCCTGGACGTGCACTTCGATTACCCGGGCCAGCAGCTTGGAGGCCACCGACGTCTCGTGCACGGCACCGATCGTGCCGACCGCGGACTCGATCACGGGCGTACGCCGCGCCACGACCGCCACGAGCGTCGCGTTCCCGACGGGACGGCCCGCCACGGCACCGGCGTGCCCCCCGGCGCGCTCGATCTTGGGCGAGAACTTGCCTGCCAGCGCCAACAGCAAGAATACGACCACCACGGTGAATCCCAGGCCCACGCCGGCCGTTCGCAGGACCGGCCCGACGGCGATGTGACGCGCGGTTTGCTTGATCGTCATCGCAGGCACTCCTGACCCCGGCGAATGCCGCCGGGGCACAGCGTAGTGTATGCCCCCGCCGGCCCTCGCGCCAGTGCCGCGTCCGTGCGGCGAGAGGCGCCCGGCAGGTCGCACACAAACGCGACCTGCCCTGCGGTGCTGTGCGGCGAAACCGTGGCCGTCGGCAATCAGCAGGAGCGCGTCGCCGGCAAGCGGCGATGCGGGCGCACAGGGGGGGCGCGGAAGGCGGCCAGAACCGGCTATTCCGGCGACAAGCGCGGTGCGGGTCCGGAATCGGAATGT
>PMMM01000131.1:921-11417 GCA_003162245.1 Phycisphaerales bacterium | reverse complement strand
TTGGTGAACGGGCCGTACATGTCGGCGGTGTCGAGGAAAGTTACGCCCAGGTCGATGGCGCGCTGGATGACGCGCAGCGACTCGGCGTCGTCGCGCGGTCCGTAGAAGTCGGACATCCCCATGCAGCCCAAGCCCAACGCGGAAACCTGCGGGCCGTTCTTACCCAAGCGTCGCGTTTGCATAGTTGATCTCCTTCGGCACGTCACCCGCCAATACGGTATCCGCCCGCGGGGACGGAAACCAGCGCACCGAGTCCGATATGCGGCCGCCGGGGTTTCAGAATCCGCAGGCAAAGCGTTACGATAAGCGCTGGAGGACCAGCGCGTGCTAACCACCAAAACGCGGCAGGCGATCAAGGGGGTGGGGCTGATTGTTGCCGTCGTCCTGTCGGTGGCCGACGGCGAGACCCGGGGCGACGGCTTCAAGGCAAACGGCGCCATCGACGTTGGGTTGGCCGTGACCGTGGCTCGGCACCACCTCCTGCGCTCGGAGACGGCGGGGACGTTCACGTTGGGCGGTGCCCGAGCGATTTGCGATCCCGCGACCGGAGCGGTGCTGTGCTACTGCTTCGATTTGCAGCCGCGCGGGTATGTGGTCGTGTCCGGCGCGACGAGCCTGCCGCCGGTCATCGCGTACTCATTCACCAGCGAGGCCGGCTCCGACACCGAGTCCGGCAACCCGCTGATCGACCTGCTCAGATGGGACCTGGGGCTGCGTCTCGATCAGGTGGACCGGCTGCCCGCTGCGGTCGCCGCCGAGCAGCGCGCCGCGTGGGGCGAGTACCTCGCCGGCGTTCCGCGGACGCTCGCGAGCCGTGATTTTGAGCAATGGCCGCCGGCAGGCTCGACGCCGACGGGTGGCTGGGTGTTGACCAACTGGTCGCAAGACCCGAACTACAGCAGCCTGTGCCCGCTCGACCATGTCACTCACCAGCACAGCTTCGCCGGCTGTCCGGCGGTTGCCATGGCGCAGATCGTAAACTACCACGCCCGGCTCAATCGCACGCACTTCAACGACACGGACGACTATTACCACAGCTACCAGAACAACTACTATTGGATCGACAATAGCTACGCTTCGTGGGGGTTTCCTTCGTTCCCGCAACTGAACGCGCATCTGGACGCGCTGTTCGACAATTACTTTTTTGGCACGACACCGTCAATCACGCGCGAGGCGGCGCTCGTGTTTGCCTGCGGGACGGCCGCGAAGCAGGTCTATAGCGCGTCCGGTTCGGGGACGTTCAGCGTCTCACAAGCGCTGGACGCGTATCAGCGGTTCGGCTGCGATACCGCGGTATTGCTCGATGCGAACACACCCGATCTGCAGGTGCGCCTGTCGAAGAACATGATGAGCGCGCATCCGGCCCACCTGGCAGTCGTCAATGCGGGCTGGACGGCCGGGCATAACTTGGTCATGGATGGCTACAACACGGACGGGTACTACCACCTCAATTTCGGCTGGGGCGGGAGCTACAACGGCTGGTACCTGCTGCTCGTCGGCCTGCCCTACCAATTGACCGTCATCGAGGGCGTGATCGCCGACATCATGGTCGACGAGTGCACGCCGATGGACTGCAACTGCGACGGCGTGGTCGCTTGGAGCGATTTCGGCTACTTCCGCCAGGTCCTGGCCGGTCCGGCGGTGACGTACAGCGCTCCCGGCGGCCGGGCGTTCGACGCCAACGGCGACGGCGACGTCGATCTGGACGATTTTCGCGTCTTCCAGGCGGCGTACAACCAGCCGGGGTCGTGACGGGCGGTTTCAGGTTACTTGGCGCGCCGGCGTTTCTTCCGCGGCGCATCGGCAGGAACGTCGACGACGATCTCCTCGGGCGGGATCGCGACCACGCGGCCGTTCTGCCAGACGATAAGGGGGTGGCCCAGTCGCTTGTGCAAGTCGCGGGCCTTGCGGGCCGCGCGACGCAGCGCCTCGTCGATCAGCACCCCATCGCGGAAAACCTGCATGATGCTCGTCCGCTTGGGCCGTTTCACTGACCGGCTCTTCTCATGCGCTGCCATGTCGGTCTGTCCAGTACTCGGATTTTCTCGTTGCGGCTGCCCTCGGCCATAAGCCGTGGCCCCGGCGGTTCCGAATTATCATACACGCGCCAGACTGCGGCCAGGGACTGATACAACTCGAAGAAGTTGCGGAGTCCCGCCGCGTAGCGCTGCCGGACGGTTCGCTCGGGCACGGCGTGGCCGCCCATGCGCACACGTTCTGCCACACGCTGGACAGCAGTATCACCGTTCGGCAACCACAGGAAGATAAGTTGGACTTGGTAACCCTTGGCGGTCAACTCGGCTAGGAAGCGGGCGTATGATCGGCTCGCAAGCGTCGTCTCAAATGCGAAGCTGACACGCGCACCAGCCAGAACATGCATGCGTTCCAACATGAGCCGCGCCGCCAGCAGCGCTACTGCATCGGGATCAAAGCCTGACAGTCCCTGGGCAATAACGTCAGGGTTAACATACTCCGTGACGCTGAGGGCGTCTTTCAGCAACTCGGGTGCCGCCGTAGTCTTTCCCGCTCCATTGGGGCCGGCGAGCACAACGACGTTGGACGCGCACCTGGCCATTTCCAGCCACCTCAGTCGGCAGCGCACCGGCCGCGACCGAACGGACCGGCGCAGAGTTCGTGCCGCGCGTCACGGATAGATTCTGCCCATCATCCGCGCGTACGGTATCGTCTCCCGAATGTGCTTCAGCCCGCAAATCCACGCCACCGTCCGCTCCACGCCCAGCCCGAAGCCGCCGTGGGGGACGGTGCCGTAGCGACGGAGGTCGAGGTACCACTCGTAGTCGGCCTCTTTGAGCCCATCCTCCTTCAACCGCTCCAGCAGCACGTTCAGATCGTCCTCGCGCTGGCTGCCGCCGATGATCTCGCCGTAGCCCTCGGGCGCGAGCAGGTCGAGGTTGTTGACGATGCGGGGGTCGTCGGCGTTGCGCTTCATGTAGAATGCCTTGCACGCCCGCGGGTAGTGCGTGACAAACACCGGCTTCTCGTGCAGGCGGGCGATGATGGTCTCGTCGGAGCCGCCGAGGTCGCTGCCCCACTCGAAGTTCGCCGCCAGCTCGATGTGGTGCGGAATGTTGTGGACGGCCTCCTCCTGGTCGGCCAGTTCATCGCGCGCGTCCATGATCTCCTGCGCCAGCTTGTCGGCTTTCCACTCCTTGACGCCGGCGGCGGTCCGCTCGGCCTCCTTGTCGGCGATGAGCTTCGTCAGTTCCGCGACGCGGGCCTTCGCCTGTTCCAAATCCGCGATCAGCATCTGTCGCACGCGGTCGCTGTGCAAAATCTCCGCGGCCTGCGAGTACGTGAGGCGGTAGAACGGCTTGCGGACGGCTTCGAGCTTCGCCAGGTCGCGGCCGAGCATCTCCAGCTCCGTCCGCCGCTCGCGCAGGCACTTCCGCACGACGAACTCGACGAAGTCCTCGGCCAGCGCGATCACATCGTCGATGTCGGCGTAGGCGATCTCCGGTTCGACCATCCAGAACTCGGTCAGATGCCGGCGGGTCTTGCTTTTCTCGGCCCGGAACGTCGGGCCGAAGCAGTAGACCTTGCGGTGGGCCATCATCGCAGCCTCGACGTAAAGCTGCCCGGTCTGCGCGAGGTACACCGGCTCGCCGAAGTAATCGACCGCGAAGAGCGTCTGCGCCCCCTCGCCGGCCGCCGGGGCGAAGATCGGCGTGTCGATCAGAATGAAGCCGTGCTCGTTGAAATACTGGCGGATGCCTTCGACGACGGTGTGACGCACGCGGAGGATCGCCCACTGCCGCTGCGAGCGGAACCACAGGTGGCGGCGCTGCATCAGGAACTCGACGCCGTGGGCCTTGGGTGTGATCGGGTAGCCGGCGGCGTTCTGGACGATGACGACGTCGCTCACCGCCAGCTCATGGCCGCCGGGGCTGCGCGGGTCGGCGCGGACGGTGCCGGTGACGGCGAGCGAGGACTCTTGCCCCAGTCGCCGGGCGGTTTCGAAGAGGCCCGCGGTCGCGTCCGTTTTTTCGAGGACGCACTGGCACAGGCCGGTGCCGTCGCGCACGACAAGGAACATGAGCTTGCCGCTGGAGCGGCTGTTGTACAGCCAGCCGCGGAGCGTTACCGTTTGGCCGACATGCTGGGACAGCTCACAGATCGTTGCGGAGGTCGCCATGGCGCCGGTTCCTTTGTGCTCGGGGTCGAATGGCGGGTTAGTTTACGGGTGCCGGGCGCCGGCGTAAAAGGCGTCGTCCTGCTCGCGTTGCTGGCGACGGCGCTCGGCGGCTGTGCGGCCCCGGCCCGGCCCGGCGTACGCATCGCGCTCGCCGGGGCCCAGATGCCGGTCGAGCTGGTCGAATCGTGGCTGCACGACTCCACCGCGCGCGGCTTCGCGGTCACGCAGGTCTCGCCGGTATACCTGTCGCAGCACGGGTTCGACAACCTGGCCAAAGGCGCGTGCGACATTGCGTGCACGGATCGGCTGCTCACCGGGCGCGAGCTGGCGAAGTTCGGTGACCGGGAGGTGCGCGGCTGCCGCATCGCCTTCTATGGCTACGCGCTGTACGTGAATCCGCAGAACCCGCTCGACGCGATATTCGCGAAGCACGTCAGGCTTGTTTTCCAAGGGAAGATCAAGGACTGGCACGAGCTGGCCGGCGACCAGATTCCGGACTGGCAGGGGCCGATCGCGCTGTACGGCCCGCCGAAGAGCACGCGCGCGGGCAGCGTCCTGAGCCCGCTCGCGAAGATCTGGTTCGCCGACGCGACGTGGACAGTCGTGGATTCCGACGCGGAGATCGTCGCGAAGGTGGCGGAGGACCCGTACGCCCTGGGGTTCGCGAGCATCGGGTACGACCAGGACGTGCGCTACCTGGGGCTGCGCATGGAACGCATCGGCGCCCCGGCGTTTCCAGCGCTGGAGGCCATCGAGTCCGAGCAATACGGGCTGGCGAAAGTGATCTACGTCTACTTCCTCGCGCCGCCCAGCCCCGCCGTGCAGGCCGTTGTCGATTACCTGCAGAGCGACGCGGGTCGGGCGGCCATCGAGTCCACCGACATGTGGGCCGTCCCGGCCGAACGCGCCGCGGTGCCACCGCCGCAATGAACGCTGCCCTGCGGATCCGTGAGCTGCGCATCTACCGCCTGTCGATCCCCATGCGCGTGCGCTTCGAGCACGCGGCCGCGGCCCGCGACGTCGCCGACCCGGTCATCGTCGCGCTCGTCCCGGCGGCGCCGTACGCCCATCTAGCGGGCTACGGCGAGACGTTGGCGCGCGCGTACGTCACGGGCGAGACGGCCGAGTCGGTCGTCGACGACGCGACGCACGTTTTCGCTCCGCACCTGTCCAACTACAGCGTGACCAGCTTCGTCGAAGCGCTCGAGGTCGCCGAGGCGTTGCCGCAGCAGGTCGGCGGCCGGGTGGTGACCGCGACACGGGCCGCCGTCGAGCTGGCCCTCCTCGACCTGGCGTGCAAGGCCTTTGGGCGACGCCCCGCCGACATTGCGGGCTGGATGGGGCTCGTCGGCTTCGGCCACCCGGGGTGCGCAGCCACGGCGCGCTACTCGGGCGTGGTCGTGGGCCGCACGCGGCGCCGGCTCCAGGGCTTCCTGCGCTTGCAGCGCGCCTACGGCCTGCGCGACTTCAAGCTCAAGGTCGCCATCGCCGGCTGGGAAGAGCGCCTGGCCTGGGCCTACCGCGTGCTCCGGCGGCCGATTGAAGCCCAAAGGGCCACGTTGCGGGTCGATGCGAACGCCGGCTGGTCGCTGGTCGAGGCCAACGAGGCGATTGTGCTGCTCGAAGAGCACGGCGTATGTGCGCTGGAGCAGCCGCTGCCGGAGTCCTACGACGCCGACCTGCCCTACCTCGCCGAGCAGACCGCGTGCCATCTGATCGCCGATGAGTCGCTGCTCACCAGCGAGGATGCACAGCGTCTGATCGCAGCCGGCGGCGTGCACGTGCTCAACGTCCGGATCGCCAAGAACGGCGGGCTGATGCCGAGCCTGCGGATCGCGCGGTTGGCACTCGCGGCCGGACTGGATGTGCAGCTCGGCTGCATGGTCGGCGAAACGAGCATCCTGACCGCGGCGGGGGCGGCGTTCCTCGAAATCTGCCCCCACGTGCGGTTTGTCGAGGGCGGATTCGGGACGCTGCTCCTGCGGGAAGACGTGACGCGCCGCCCGTGGCGTTTCGGATTCGGCGGCCGGATGCGACCGCGCCGGGGGCCGGGGTTCGGCGTCGATGTCGATCCCGCCGCGCTGGAACGGCTGTCAGTCGATCATGCCCGCGTGGCCCCGCTGTAACGCGTGCCCCCCGTCTATGAAACCGGGCCCGTCAAGGGCGAAGAACACGGAGTGATCCGCGCACGGCGACTACAACAGCCACACCGCGAAGACGATCGACGCCGGCAGGAGCGCAAGTGCCGCGACATCGCACCGACCGAAAGTGACTTCGCGCGAAAACGTGCGCTGCGGGTGCAGCCCGAACGCGCGGCCTTCCATCGACAGCGCCAGCGCGTGCGCCGCACGCAGCGCGGAGGTCAGCAGCGGCAGCGACAGGTGCCGCAGCAGCAGCCACCACCGCCGCGGGCCGCGCGCGTCGTATGCGACCCCGCGGGCCAGTTGCGCGCGGTACACGTGGTGGGCCTCGACGCGGAACACCGGCGCCAGGCGCAGCGCGGTCGCTAGCGCGAACCCCCACCGGCTGGGCAGCCCGATGCGCATCAGCCCGCAGGTGAGCATGACGGGCTCGGTCGTGGTTACGAACAGCGTGCTCGCGAGAATGACCGCCAGCAGCCGTCCCAGCGCCCGCACGCCCGCGATCAACCCGCCCGTCGTGATCGGCCCGAGCACCGGCGGACCGTCGCGGACGACCGCCGCCTGCGTGACAAGGATCGCCAGCCCCAGCGGCAGCCAGAACCGGATTCCGGGCAACCGCCCCGGCGTGACGCCGGAATACCACAGTAGCGCGAGCGCGGCCGCCGCGACCGCTAGCGGCAGCGCCGGCGAATTGAAGACGAATACGGCGACGGTTGCCCACAGCAGCCAGGCGAGCTTGACCACCGGGTGCAGACGATGCACTAGCGATTGACCGGGCTCGAACGTCATCCGCGTTTCCTAGGCTGATCCGGTGTCGCCCGCTGTTTCCGGCACGTACGCATCGTGCCCCAGCTCGCGCAAGCGATGAAAAGCCAGCGGCGTGGGCGCATCCACGACGATGCGCCCGCTCTCGATGAACAGCACGCGTGTGCAACTCCGCTGCACGATCCGCGGGTCGTGCGTGACCATCAGGCACGCCCCGCGACCCTGGCGCCCCGCGGCGGGCTGCTCCGGCGCTCCGTCGAGCACGCCGCGGATGGCGTCCAGCAGAAAGGTCACGTTCTCCCAATCCTGCCCCGCGAACGGCTCGTCGAGCAGCAGCAGCGCCGGCCGATGCAGCACCGCGGAAATCAGGTTGAGCCGACGTTTCTCGCCCCAACTCAGCCGGTACGGATGATCTTCCCGTCGCGCGTCGATGCCCGCTGCCTCCAGCAGGTCCGCCGCCTGCCGCTCCGCCGCCGCCCCGTCCAGCTTCAGGTAATGAACCGCGAACAGCGCCTCGCGCCACACCGTGTCGGCCACGAGCTGATGCTCGGCGTTCTGGAACACCAGCCCGACGTGCCGCGCGAGGCGCGCGACCGCCCCGGACGACACCGGCTCGCCGCCCACGCGGATCACCCCGGCGGCCGGCTTCACGAGCCCCATCAGGCAGTGCAGGAGCGTGGTCTTGCCGCCCCCGTTTGGCCCCAGCACGGCCACGATCTCGCCGGGGTGCACGCACAGGGTCACGTGGTCCAGAATGGTGCAGCCGTCCACGCGGACCGTCACGTCGGACACCTCGACCAACGGTTCTTCCGAGGCCGCGCTCGCCGGCGGGCGGGATTCCGCGGGACTCGCCGCGGCGCTCGAAGTGCGGGAAGCCGATCCGGCCACGCCGGCGGGTATATCGGCGACCACGCGACCGCCCTCCAGGCAGACCAGCCGCGGCTTGTGCGGCATGAGCTGCGTGAGCTTGTGCTCGATGATCACAACCGTGAGCTTCGTCCGCTGACACAGCTCTGCGAGCGCCGCGAAGAGCGCCCGCGAGGCTTCCGGATCGAGGCTGGCCGTCGGCTCGTCCAGCACGAGCGCCGCGGGTCGCCCAGCGATCATCGAAGCGACGGCGACGCGCTGCTTCTCGCCGCCGGAGAGCGTCGCCAGGCTGCGTGCACGTAACGGCGCGATACCTAGCAGGTCGAGCGCAGCGGCGCTGGCGCGGCGGATCTCATCCAGCGGCCAGCAGCGATTCTCCATGCCGAAAGCGACCTCGTCGCCGACCGTGAGTGCCGCAAAGTGGGCGTCGGGGTTCTGCTGCACAAGGCCGATGGTCTCGGCGACGCGGTGCAACGGCGTGGTCGTCACGTCGCGACCGTCCACGAGTACGCGTCCGCGCCCATGGCCAGCGTGCCGCCCGATCAGCAGTCCGCACATCGCAAACGCCAGCGTGCTCTTGCCCGAGCCGCTGGGGCCGGTAATGGCCACGAATTCCCCCCGCCGGATCGTCAGCGACACGTCGCGCAGGGCCGGTGCAGGCGTGTCGGCGAACTGCCAGCCGAAGTGATCGAGACGCACGATTGTGCCGTCGCCCCGCCCGACCTCCTCCACCACTGATAGTGTCGTCAGCCTCTCCGCGATGTCGCCGGCCGTGGCAGCGCCTACGACCCCCGCGCGACGGAGCGTCTGCACGAGCCACCAGCCGAGCACGCCGGCCAGCACGACGCCGCTGGCGAACGCGATCGTTGCAAACAGCGCGAGCCCGCCGCGCACCATGCCCTTGTTGGGCAATGACGCGCTGACCGCGCCCACGAGAATGTAGCTGGCTGACCCGAAGCCGCCGGTCAGCAGGTAAGCCAGACGGCGGTTGAAGCGGCTGAGTGGGAACCAGACGAGGTCCACGACCAAGCCCTCGACGGCCGAGTAGGCCAGCGGGAACAGGCCGGCTGGATTGCCGGACAGAAGCTCAACCGCGCCCTTGAGCAGGCCGGTGGCCGTGGCGGCGCCAGGCTTGGGGATGATGGCGGCGGCCACGACGAGCCACAGCACATGAATCCCGGCGAGGGCTTGCCCGCCGCCGGGGAAAGGGAAGACGGCGCGGAGGGTCTGGCGAAACATGCCGACGGTGCTGCTGGTGATGCCGCCGAGCGCGGCCAGGGCGGCGATGACCAGCAACTCGTGCAAGGTGAAGAAATGCGCACGGCGTTGGTCCATAGTCGCGACGCCCAGCACAGGCGACGAGCCTGTGGCGGCGGGTATTGTACGCCGGCCTGAGCTGTGGCACTGCGTGACTCGGCGGCCGGCAACGCTCGTCGATTGACGCGGGCGGGTCGGGGCCTATGATGCTCCGTCGCGATACTAAGGCCGGCCCCCATCGTCTAGAGGCCTAGGACACCGGCTTTTCAAGCCGGCGACACGAGTTCGAATCTCGTTGGGGGCGTTGGCAGCAAAGGCCCGCGTCCAGCCGGGAAAAACGCGGCCGCGCGGCTTTACAAAGCCGCTTCCGTGTAGATAAACTGCCCTGTCTTGCGCCAACATGGGCCCGGTGCGGGCCTATGGGCGTTCGAGCGCCAGACGACGGCCCGCTGAGGAGCAGACCCGGCGGGCGCGGTATCGGCTGCCGAAGGGATACGCGCCTAGTGAGTCCCGTGACATTGGACCGTGGCTGAATCCAGTACTATTCGCCGGATCGCAGTCGGAGCCGACCATGGGGGCTACGAGTTCAAAGAGGCGATCAAGGCGCACCTCCAGCAGCGCGGGCTCGCGGTCGAAGACTGTGGCACGAATAGCACGCAACCCGTTGATTACCCGTTGTTTGCGCGGCTCGTCGCGCAACGGGTTTCGGACCGCCAGGCCGAGCGCGGGATCATGGTGGACCGGGCCGGGATCGGCTCGGCCATGGCCGCCAACAAGGTGCCGGGCGTGCGGGCGTGCCTGATCCACGAGTGTTTTTCGGCGCGCCAGGGTGTCGAGGACGACAACATGAACACCATCTGCCTGGGCGGCCGCGTGGTGGGGAATGCGCTCGCCTGGGAGTTGGTCGAAATGTTTCTCCACGCCCGCTTCAGTGGCGCCGCGCGTCACCGGCGCCGTTTGGCGAAAGTAGCAAAGCTGGAATCGAGGGACGCGGAATCATGAGTAAACAGACCCGTACCAGCCACCCCATGTACAGTCTCCTGCCCACGGAAATCGAAGGGTTCGATTCCCTGGCGGAACTNNGGCGGCGCGGCAGGCGGCGCGGCCGCCGGCGTGACGGCCGCAGCGAGCTCCGCGTGCGCGTCGAACTGTGCGAATCCGGCGTGCGTGTACTGCCAGGCCTGTGCCCAGGCGAATCCGGAGTACCTGCGGGAACTCGTCGGGATGGGCGCGGCCCGCGTCGGTCACGTGTCGGGAGCAGGATCGCTTCCGCAGGATTTGGCGGCGTACATCGACCACACGCTGCTCAAGCC
>PMMM01000131.1:0-912 GCA_003162245.1 Phycisphaerales bacterium | reverse complement strand
GACATGGTGATCAACGTCGGCGCACTGAAGGGCGGCGACGACGAGCTGGTCTATCGGGACATTCGGGGCGTGACGCTGGCCTGTTTGGACGGCGGCGCGATCTGCAAGGTGATTATCGAAGCCGCGCTGCTGACAGACGAAGAGAAGGTGCGGGCGTGCCTGGCCGCCAAGCGTGCGCGGGCCGATTTCGTCAAAACGTCCACCGGCTTCGGGCCCGGCGGCGCGACGGCGCACGACGTGGCGCTGATGGCGGGGGCCGTTTGCGGTACGAAGATGGGTGTCAAAGCGGCGGGNNCGGAATCCGTAGTTTCGAGGACGCACAGGCGATGATCCGGGCCGGGGCGACCCGCCTGGGCGCCAGCGCCAGCGTGCGGATCATTAAGGAATCGAAAGGTCTGACGATCTCGGGGAATTAGCGAGCGAGGCGCGTATGGGCAAGGTAGATCTGCGGGCGTACGTTTTTCTGGACAGCCTTCAGCCCCAGTATGCGGCGTTCCTGGGCACCGTGGCGCAGGGCTACCTGCCAATCGCGGGGCAGGCGGCCTTGTTCGTGGAGATTTCGCCGGGCATCGAGATCAACCGCATCACGGACATTGCGCTGAAGTCGACGCGCGTGACGCCGGGGATGCAGATCATCGAGCGCTTGTACGGGATGCTGGAGATTCACTCGGACTCGCAGGCCGACGTGCGGCAGGCGGGCCGGGCCATCCTCAGCGCCCTCGACCTGAAAGAGGACGACCGGATCAAGCCGACCGTGGCTTCGAGTCAGGTCGTCCGCCGGCTGGACGACTACCAGACGCAGCTCATCAACCGGACGCGGCACGGCAACATGATCCTGCCCGGGCAGACGCTGTACATTCTCGAATGCGAGCCGGCGGCGTATTCTGCCCTGGCGGCCAACGAGGCGGAGAA
>PMMM01000223.1 GCA_003162245.1 Phycisphaerales bacterium | reverse complement strand
TGCCGAGAATGCGGTTGCCCTGCAGGTGGCCGGGGGGGCCCGCCGAACGCGTTGCGTGGAAGCCGCCCGGTGCGTAAGATAGCCGCTACTGCGGCTTTCCGGCGAGGGGCGCCCCAGCCGCCGGGTCACGGACAACTTCAAGGAAGGAGTACCACAGATGAGAGAGCGGTTAACAGGCAACGCGCTGCGCGCGCTGGGAGTGCTGGTCGTCGTGGCGGCGCTGACGGCGGCCGGTGGGTGCGATTCCCTCTTTAACGGGCTCGGGGCCGACACGAGCCTCGATGGGAACTGGAACGTGGTGCTGCAATCGCAGCTCGTCGGCGGCACCCCCACCACCTTCACGTTGACCATTGCAAACGGTCAGCCCACGCAAATCGCGATCGTTGCGCCAGCGCCGCTGAATGCCATAACCATCGCGCTGGACGGACAGCAGAAAGGCATCCCGGGGATCGCGACCATCATGGGGAGCGGAACACTGACGCGCAACGACGACGGCTCCGTGACCGTCACCATCTCAGCGACCGCTACCTACCCCGGCCAGACCCTGAGCGGCACTCTCACCCTGACCGGTACGCTTTCCGGCAACACCATCACCGGCACCGCCACCGGTACCGGCTCGGCCCCCGGCCTGGGCATCCCCGGCGGCTCGGCCACCACCAATTTCACGATGACAAGGCAGTAACCGCGCCCACGCACCGACGATAATGTCTGCAATGCGAAGGACGCCACGGACCTGACCGGTCCGCGGCGTCCTTCGTGCCAAAAACACCCTACCGCCGCCGCTTCTCCGCCCGCCGGTGCTGATGCTGCGGCTTCCACGGCCCCGCCTCGCGCCGCCCCGCCGACTCGTCCGGCCGCGCACTCGCCGCCGGCACTTTCAGCTCCGGCGTCGCCTTCAACTCCTTGATGTGATCCCGCAACGCCGCCGCCCGCTCAAAATCCAGCTCCTCCGCCGCTTGCAGCATCTCCTGCTCCAGCTTGCGGACCAGCTCGTCGCGGTCGTACTCCCCCTCCTCCTCGTGCACCGCCTCGCGCACCCGCCGCATCGCCGCCACCTCCCCGATCAACCCGGTGCGGATCGCCTTCTTCACCGTATCCGGCGTGATGCTATGCTCTTCGTTGTACGTGGTCTGGATCGCGCGCCGCCGATCGGTCTCGCCGATCGCCTGCTGCATCGCCGCCGTCATCCTGTCCGCGTACAGCACCACGTGCGCATCCACGTTCCGGGCGCACCGTCCGATCATCTGAATCAGCGACGTCTCGCTCCGCAGGAACCCCTCCTTGTCCGCGTCGAGGATCGCCACCAGCGACACCTCCGGCAGATCGAGCCCTTCGCGCAGCAGGTTGACGCCGACCAGCACGTCGAACTGCCCCAGCCGCAGGTCGCGCAGAATCTCGATCCGCTCCAGCGTCTGAATCTCGCTATGCAGGTACCGCCCGCGCAGCCCTGCCTGCTGAATGTACGCCGACAAATCCTCCGCCAGCCGCTTCGTCAGCGTCGTCACCAGCACCCGCTGCCCCGCCGCAATTCGCTCCTGAATCCGCCGCAGCAAATCCGGCACCTGCCCGCGCGCCGGCGACACCTCGATCGACGGGTCCACCAACCCCGTCGGCCGGATGATCTGCTCCACCACCTCCCCGCCGCACTTCTTCAGCTCGTACGGCCCCGGCGTCGCGCTCGTAAACAGCACCCGCGACCACATCGCCTCGAATTCCTCGAACCGCATCGGCCGGTTATCGAGACAGCTCGGCAGCCGGAACCCGTGCTCCACCAGCACCGTCTTGCGGTTGCGGTCGCCGAGGTACATCGCCCCGATCTGCGGAATCGTCACGTGCGACTCGTCCACGATCAGCAGAAAATCCTTCGGAAAATAGTCCACCAGCGTGTACGGCTTCGACCCCGGCGGCAACCCCGCCAGATGCCGGCTGTAGTTCTCGATCCCGCTGCAATACCCCACCTCTTGCAGCATCTCCAGGTCGTACTTCGTCCGCGCCAGCAGCCGCTGCGCCTCCAGCAGCTTTCCCTCGTGCCGCAATTGCATCACCCGCTCGTCCAACTCCTGCTGAATCGCCGCCGCCGCCCGCTCAATGCTGTCCTCCGGCAGCACGTAGTGCACCGCCGGGTAGATGAAGACCTGGTCGCACTCCTGCAAGACGCCGCCGGTCAGCGGGTGGATCAGCGTGACGCGTTCGACGCGGTCGCCGTACAGCTCGACGCGCACCGCGTGCTCCTCGGCCGCCGGTGCGATCTCGATCACGTCGCCGCGCACGCGGAACGTCCCGCGCTTCGGCTCCACGTCGTTGCGGTCGTATTGCAGCCGCACCAGCTTCGCCAGCAGCGCGTCGCGCTCCCACTCCTCGCCCACCGCCACGCGAATGACGCTCGCCTTGTACTCGTCCGGCGAGCCGAGCCCGAAGATGCACGACACGCTCGCCACCACCACCACGTCGCGGCGGGAAACCACCGAGCTGGTCGCGGCCAGCCGAAGCCGGTCCAGATCGTCGTTCCGTGACGCGTCCTTCTCGATGTAAATGTCGCGCTGCGGGATGTACGCCTCCGGCTGGTAGTAGTCGTAGTAGCTGACGAAGTACTCGACCGCGTTGTGCGGCAGCAGCTCGCGAAACTCCTCGTAAAGCTGGGCGGCGAGCGTCTTGTTATGCGACAACACGAGTGCCGGCACCCCGAGCTGCGCGATGACGTGTGCCATCGTGAACGTCTTCCCCGACCCGGTGACGCCCATGAGCGTCTGCGCCGGCCGGCCGCTGCGATACTCCGCGACCAGCTTCTCAATAGCCTGCGGCTGATCGCCCTGCGGCTGGAAGGGACTGACAATCTGAAACTCGCTCATACACGCGATTATACGTCCGCTCGCCCGGCCGCGGAGCGCCGTCCGAACGCGCAGCGCCAGCAGGCGCGCCGCGGACGCCTGGATTGCAAGCCCGTCATCCGGGCGGCCGGGAGAGCGTGTGCAAGGTGCTCGGGTGGGTGACCGGGCGGCGCACGAAGTGCGAAAGAACGTCGGTGTCGCGCGGGCGGCCGTAGGCAAGTCTGCCCATTACGGCGGGCGGCTTCTGTTTCGATGTATACCTAGGCGCCGCGCTTCAATCAGCGGCGAATACGACCGCGATCACGGATCACGACGGCCGTATCGTCTGGCTCAACCCGGCCTCCCGTCAGCTCACTGGGTACAGCACTGCAAGAGGGCTGGGCCAGAGTGCGGCGGCGCTGATCGTGCGCACTGCACGGCCGACGAATCGCGCCGTCGCCGTCGTGATTCTGAAGCGGAGACTGCGGTTCGCATGCGAGCAGCGCGGAGGACATACGCGGATGCGTGAACCGGCTCAAGCACCGACCATCCGACCGCGGCGCGAAGCGCTCGTGGTGGCATTCGGTCACCTGACGGCGGCCCTGATCGGGATTGGCGGCGTCTGGTGGACGAGCAATACGCAGCTCAAAGAAGCGATGCAGGAATCTCTGATCCGAACGGCTGAGGGCGCCGCGGCGGTCGTTGATGCCGAGCTGCATCGCACGATCACGAGGCCCGAGCAGTTGGACGACGACGACTACACCCGGTGCATCACGCCCCTCCGCGCAATGTACGGACGTCTCACCGGCGTGAAGTTCCTCTACACCGTGGTCCTGGACGGCAACGCTGTCCGCTTCGTCCTGGATACGGCCCTGCCTGGCGACAACGACCATGATGGAGTTGAGGATCGCTCCCCGGTATGGAGCGTCTACGATGCGGTCGATCCGGAGTTGCTCACCGCCTTACGGGAGGGCCGGGCAACCGCCAACGCCGAGCCGCACTCCGACGAATGGGGCACGTTCGTGAGTGGCTACGCGCCGATTCTGGACTCGGCCGGCCGATCCGTCGGCGTGGTCGGCGCGGACATGACGGCCGAGACCTACCTGGGACATCTGGCCACCGCCCGCCGGTGGGCGCTGGTGGGCCTGCTGCCGGCTGCGGCGTTGAGCCTCTGCGCGGGCCTCGTGACGTACCGGTTCCGCCGGCGCGCCCAGCACGACGCCAACGCCTTGCGCCGGAGCAATCAGCTTCAGGAACAGATCCTCCACACCGCCGCCACGGCGGTCTTCACCGTCGGTGCGGACCGGCGTATCACCGGCATCAACGCGGAACTCACGCGAATCACGGGCTTTGCGGAGCGCGACATGATCGGCGCGCCCTGCGAAGTGCTCCAAGGCGCCTCGTGCCGGCAGAGTTGTGGGCTATTCGACCCACAGCGCCTGGAGCCGATCGTTCGGAAGCAATGTCAGATTCGATCCAAGGACGGAAAGACACGGAACATCATCAAGAATGCCGACCTCATTCGCGACGAGTCGGGACGGGTCACGGGCGGGATTGAGTCGTTTGTGGACGTGACGGAGCTAATCGACGCCCGTGAGCAGGCTGAGGCGGCCAACCGGGCGAAGAGCACCTTCCTGGCCAGCATGAGCCACGAGTTGCGTACGCCGCTCAACGGCGTGATCGGCATGACGGAGCTTCTCCTCGGAACCCGTCTGGACGAAAAGCAGCAACGGTACGCAACCCTGGCAGGGGCTTCCGGAAGAACGCTCCTGGCGTTGATTAACGACATCCTCGACTTCTCCAAGATTGAGGCTGGCAAACTGGAACTGGAGACGATCGACTTTGATTTGCCGGCGGTCGTCGAGACCGTGAGCAGTAGCCTGGCGCCCTTGGCCACGCAAAAAGCCCTCCGGCTTGTCTCCGCCGTAGATGCACAGGTCCCCTCCGCTGTTCGCGGCGACCCGGCGCGCGTGCAGCAAGTGCTGCTGAATCTCACAAACAACGCGCTCAAGTTCACGCACGAGGGCCAGGTGGCCATTCGCGTCTCGTTCGACGGCGAGCGCGAACGCAACGTGCTCCTGCGCTTCGCTGTTTCGGATACCGGAATCGGGATTCAGCCCGAGCACATCGACCGTCTGTTTCGGTCGTTCTCCCAGGTGGACGCGTCCACCACACGCCGGTTCGGCGGAACGGGACTAGGACTGGCGATCTGCAAACAACTCGTCGAGCTAATGGGCGGCCAGATCGGTGTGGAGAGCAAGCCGGGGGCCGGCTCGACATTCTGGTTCACGATCAACTGCGCAAAAAGCCCGGACGCGAGCCAGCGAGCTCCGCGCCTGTGCGACACGGCCTCCCTAACCGCTGCGGGGCCCGACAAGGCGGGAGTCCCTGGGGCGCACATCCTGGTGGCGGACGACAACGAGATCAGCCTGGAAGTGGCCGTCGAGCTGCTGAAGCGCGCCGGCCATCATTGCCAGCCCGTGAGCACCGGCCGACAAGCGGTGGAAGAGGCCCTCAAGGGGGAGTACGACCTGATTCTCATGGACTGCCAGATGCCGGAGATGGACGGCCTCGAGGCCACACGGACCATCCGGAAGCACGAGCGTGAAGCAGGTCTTCCGCGCGACCGGCAGGATCGACTGCCGATCATCGCGCTGACCGCCAATGCGATCAAAGGCGACCGGGAACTGTGCCTTGAGGCGGGGATGGATGATTACCTCGCGAAACCGCTTGAACCGGAGCCGCCTCCTGGAGATGCTCGCTCGTTACCTGCCCAGGCCACGCGTGCCGTCGGCGCGGCGGCGAGGTCTCGGGAGCCGGCCCGCCCGGAGCCGCCAGCGACCGAAGCGGTTGCGGAAAACCGCCCGGACCCGTCGGCGGCCGTCGCCCCGCCGTTCGACATCGAGACGCTGCTCAAGCGCTGGGGAATGGACCGGGCATTCGTGACGAGC
Organism: Phycisphaerales bacterium; assembly: GCA_003162245.1. Taxonomy (GTDB): domain Bacteria; phylum Planctomycetota; class Phycisphaerae; order UBA1845; family Fen-1342; genus Fen-1342. The sequence continues at coordinate 6,255 of PMMM01000223.1, read as the reverse complement.
CTGATTGGCAAGTTCCAGAAGAAGGCGCTGGCCGATTTCGAGCAGCTCAAGCGCGACGTTGCCGGCGGGGCTGATCGATGAAGCCACGCGCCGCGCGCACAGCCTCAAAGGCGCCGCCGGCTACGTTGCCGCCAGCCGCGTGCTGTGAGCTGGCGGCGCGTTTGGAGAGCATGGGCCGCGCCGGGAAGCTTGAGCGGGGCCGAGCCCTGCTTGGACGAGTTGCGAACCGAGTTGAAGCGTTGTACCGACCAAGCCCCCGACCTGTCGCTGGGCCAAGATCATCCGCAAACGAGTACGCGGGGCGCAATGTCATAGGTGCTTCATGAAGATTCTTGCTGTGGACGACGACGAATTCGCCCGAAGCTGTCTTGACGCCGCGTGCTCGAGCATGCGGGTCACGAGCCCCTCATGGCGCGCGACGGGCCGGAGGCCCTGGCGATCCTCAGCGCAGGGCACCTGCCGGATGGTCATCTCCGACTGGGTGATGCCGGGAATGGACGGCGTCGAGCTGTGCCGGCGGATTCGGGCGATGGAGTCCCCCGGATACGTGTACGTGATCCTGCTCACGTCGCGCGACAACATACAGGACGTCGTCGAGGGCTTGACCGCCGGGGCCGATGACTTCATGACCAAGCCCTTCCTCCCGGATGAGCTCCGCGTCCGCATCCGGGCCGGCGAGCGCCTCCTATCCCTGGAGACCCGCGAAGTAGCGATTTTCGCCCTGGCCAGGCTGGCGGAATCCCGTGATCCCGAGACCGGCGAGCACCTCGAACGCATGCGCAATTACTCCCGCATTCTGGCCCAGCATCTGGCCACCACGCCCCAGCACGCCGACGAGGTGAACGACGAGTTCATTCGGCTCGATCTACCTGACCAGCCCCCTCCATGACATCGGTAAAGTGGGCATTCCGGACAGCATCCTGCTCAAGCCCGGGCAACTCACCGACCGTGAATTCGAGATTATGAAGCAACATGCGCTCATTGGCGCCGAAACTCTGGAGGCAGCCGCACGGCAGTATCCCGGCGTCGCTTATCTGCGCATGGCACGGGACATTGCCGCGGGACACCACGAGCGTTTTGACGGCAGCGGCTACCCCAAGGGCCTGGTCGGCGCAGATACCCCCCTGTCGGCGCGGATTGTGGCGCTGGCGGACGTCTACGACGCGCTGACCTCGAAGCGCGTGTACAAGCCGGCCTTCGCCCCTGACATCGCACGAAGCATGATCGTGGGGGAAAGCGGCAAACACTTCGACCCGGCTTTGGTGGAGGCCTTCGTCGCGGAGGAAGACCGGTTCCTCGCCGTCCGCGAGCAATTTGCTGAGCAGCAAATGGCGCTCGTGTAGCCCGCGCGCATTGGAACCGCCGGCTACGGGTCACCGCTGGCGCCGATCCGCCGGCGGTGGCCGCACGAAGTTGCGGTCCTCAAGGTGTACTAGCGCTGGGCGGGCTTCAAATTCAGCGCTGGCGGGGACGGGCGATTGGAAACGTCACGCGCGACGCGCTGGACGTGCCGACACAGGGTGCTTGGTCACGGCGGCTTTACACCGCCCGTTGGGTCTCCCGCGGAAGTGTCGCGATTCGGGTCGGCAGCGCCGAGCACGACGTGTCTCACGGTGTGATCGCGGCGAGCGGCCGGCCAGGGCGCTGCACTTTTCAACCGACCACCGGCACCCCTCCCCCCGGCGCTGCAGTTTTCGACCGCCGTTTACAGCACGCTGCCGAAGTCGGCGAACGCGGCCGTCACGTCTCCGCAGCCGATCCGTTCCGCCGGGAGTTCCGCCAGGCGCGTGTCGATCTCGGTTATCTGTGTGGAGGCGCGCGAGGCCGCGTTCCACAGCCTGGCGCTCGCCGGCGAGCCGCCCGATCGCCTCGCCGACTTGCTTTCGCGTCGCGTCGAGTGTGTCGCCCAGCAGCGCGGGGGCGCGGCCGATGCACCGGATTTGATTGACCACCGCATTCTCAATCTCGATTGCCGTAACGAGTCTGTGTCGCACGCCTGCCCCCCGCGTTTGGTCACGGTCGTACAGGTGTAGTGCCGGTAGCGCCGGTTTCCGCGCGTCGTGAACGTGTGCGACAGGCGCCGACATGCTCGTGGATGCGGAATTGGCGCGCATCGCGTACTCCCAACGAGGCAGCCAAGCACGTCGTGGCGACGCGAACGGCCTATCGGGTAACGTACGCCGGCCGCGCGCGAGATGTCGGCGATTCTGGGGATCCTCCGGGCCGTTGCGCGCCGGTGCCAGCGCCAGCGCCAACACGTCGCGCCGCTGGCGGGACGAGTTCGTGGCTGCCGGCTGCGATTGGCTTACCGGCCAGGGCGATGCGGCAGCCGCCGCATTGGAGAATCAACGCATGGTCGAGGAGTTGGCCGAGCGGGAATCGATCATCGGCGTGATCATGGTGGCGAACCGCCTTTCTTAAGAGAAGTGAACTGCTCCCTTGAAGTGGCAAGTAGCGTAAGAACTGAAGGCCGCCCTGAGCGGCGCGGATCCGCCCTAGCCGCTGACGCGGGCGCTGACGCGATCCATCGTACCGCGCCGGAGTGTGCGCGGCCGCACCGTGGGCAACCAAGGCAAGCTTCATGGAATCGGCCGGCCAACCGGAGGGCGTCCAAGCAGAGCCTGCCGCGCGAACCGGCGACGGGGCGCTAGATCGGCCGGATTGACAGCGACGGGCACAATAAGCAGAGAGTCTCTGCTCGGGCTTGACTTTCGCACAATATAGGACTATTCTAATACTGTATTGCAGGGCCGAAGTGGTTTTTCCGTGGATACCCGAGTGAAGCGCCGTGGGCGGTGTTCGCCCTGCGCGCAGCAATTGGAAGGGCCCCTGGGACACTCCAACTTGAGAGGATGACAGCGATGAGACTTCGAACGACCTTGGTGACCTCGTTAGCGGCCGTGTGTGCGGCCGGCGCGGCGTTCGCCCAACCCACCGACACGTACGCCAGCGGCATCTTGCACCAACCCCTCGGCGGCGCAACGTTCGGCCCGGTCGATGGCCGACGGCTTCCGGTGCACAACCTCGGGAGCAGCGGAGAGGATGGCGTCGAGGTGCGCTGCTACAGCGCCTCGGGCGGCGCGGTGGGCGTTGACCTCACCGGGTTCGCCGGCGTCGGAACTCCCGATCGCGAGATCGAGATACGACCCAAGGGCTGGGATGGCACCATCAAGGGCGTCATGCGGGCCTACAACGAACCCGCCACGGGCCAGACCATGCTCGCCGCCGATTTCAGCGACATGGGCGCCACCGATGCGTCCTACACGGCGTATGACGAGCTAGGCAACGTCGTGGCCTCGGGCATTCTGCTGCCCGAAGGCCTCGCCATGCCGCCGTGCCCCAACCAGTACCAGATCTGGTACGTCTCGCTCAACCTCATCAGTCTGGGCCCGCCCAAGCAATACTCCGTCATGTGGCACTACTTCTGCTCCAACTGTCCCGATCCGTGGGGCTGGTGGCTCCCCGGCGGCTGCGGCGGCATCAGCACCGACCTCAGGATTGTCATCACACCCAACCTGCCCGGCGGGGCACTGGGCCTCGGCGACCTAGACGCGCTGCTCGTCACGGGCCGCGACCTCCCGGACCTGGACGGCGACGGCGTCCCGGACCTCGTAGTCGGCAACGCCGACCTGAAGTCCTTTTCGGTCCCCTGCCCCCCGTGGGATTGCCTCGGGCCGGACGCGGCGTTCAACGACGCGCGCTGGGGACTCGGCCAGGCTCACATCAGCGACGAATGCACACCCGATAGCATCGGCGGCTGCGACGAAGCCGTTCGACGCCTCGTCGTCGCGAACCTCGGCTCCTCCGGGGAGGACGGCGTGTCCGTCGCCCTGCCACACAATAACGGCGGCGTCTCGGTGGCCCTGTACAAGCCCCGCTGCTGCCGCGGGCACGTCATCATCATGAAGCTCTACGACGATGAAGGTCAGGAGCAGCGCATCATGACGACCCAGACCACGGATCCTAACGCGACCGAGGAACTGGACGCGGACTTCTCCGTGATCGGCGCCAACGGCTACATCCTGACCTGCTACGACGCCGGTGGCGGAGTCGTCGGCCCGCCCGAAGGCACCGCGATCATCAGCGGCGGACCCAAGGTAATCGTCTCGAACCCGTGTCCGCCCGGCTCGCGCGCGGTTTGGCAGAACAACGGCACCACGAGCAACCCCGTCTGGGTGGTCGTCGGCTGCCTCGGTTTTCCGATGGAACTCGTCGTACCGGGTGGCACCACGTTGTCCGGCGTGGCCTCCTACCAGGTCAAGCCCCTGAACCCCACGTCGGGTTACGGCCCCTCGGTCCGCTGCGAACTCCTCAGTGACGACGACGACGGGCTCGTCATCGAGGACATCGTCGTCGCGCCGGCGCTCTGCCCCGGCGACATGAACTGCGACGGCCGCGTTACCTTCGCCGACATCGACCCCTTCGTCGAGGCCCTCAGTGGCCAGTCGAACTGGGTTCTGCACCACCCGACTTGTCCGTGGCTCAACGCCGACTGCAACAACAGCGGCACGGTCACGTTCGCCGACATCGACCCCTTCGTGGCGCGGCTCGGCACGACGTGTCCGTAGCAGCGGTCCGGGAGATCCTGCAGGCCGGTCTTCGATTGGCCTAGCGAACGCTGGCCCAAACAGCTCGCCGATCGGAGACCGGTCCTGCTTGGGGCTCGGCGCCGGTGCGCGGAGCGTCAAGACGTCGCCGGCGCCGCCGCGGACGACTGGCGCGTCACGCTGTGACGCGCGATCAACCGCGCCGCTGACACCCCTGCCAACCCTATGTTGGTCGCCGGCTCCGGCTCGTCACTTCGCCCGGAAGACCCCGCGCCCGACCTTCCGCACGCCGGGCATGGTCCGCAGGGCGACGCCCACGCTTTTTGCGAGCGTCTTGCTGCGGCTCTTGTAGCCGGCTTTGAGGACGGCGGCGGCGCGGGCAGAGAGGTCGCGGCGGGCGCGGTTCGCGCGACGTGGGGTCTGTTGGCGGCGGGCGGCGGGGCGTCGGAGTCTTTCATCGTACCGTAGACCCCGGGGAACGGGCCCGACCGGACCCGGGCGAGGGAAGGAGAGACCGGATCATGGAACCGTTGGAGGGACAGGCGGCGGAGACTTTGGGCTCCGGCGCCGTCTCGACGAAACTCCAGCGGATAGCGGCCCAACGGATACGTGCTGGTGACCTGCCGCCGCACGTAGCGAAGCCATGATCTGAGGAGCCGGATGCGTTAATCGCGCACGTCCGGATCTGTGGGAGCCCGGGGCGGGCAACCGCCCTGGGCCACCCGGCCGGAGACAAGTTGGGGGCTGCGCGATTTTGTGCGTTTTGGGCGGCTGCTGGTGGGGCGGCGAGGGCGGGCCTGGAAACACGGGCGCGGGGACGTGGGAACGGGCGGGGGCGAACTGGCCAACAGGCAACGGGGAACGGGAGACCGGGAAAGCTCGCCGAAGCGGGGCGGAAAGTTGGAGAAACCGGTACATTTGTCTTGGTCGGCCCTCCCGCGCGGCGTTAGTATGGGCACTTGAGCCGAGGTCCCCGGTGGGGTTGCGACCGCGCGGGAGCTGCCCGGGGGCCGGCGTGCGAGACAAGCGCGCGAGTCCCCTCTTCAGTTGCGGATCAACAAGCGCCGAAGCCCGGCATCCGGGCGGCGGTATCGGGTCTGTGCCTCGGTTTCGCGGAACCGCGCAGACGCGCTGCTTGCCTCCCCGATTCTGTGGACGCGGAAGGGAAGGTTTGAGCCATGTCGCGGATGATGCTGGTCGTGGGGATCCTGTGGGCTTGTTACAGCCTGGCGGTGGCACAACCGGAGCGAGAGCGTGGCGCGGATCTGGTCGCGCCGAATCCGGCGCCGGCGGACGTGCGGCAGGCTGGACCCGAGACTCTGTCGTTGGAACTTACCGTCCCGCCGGGCGCGGGCGAGCTGGACGACCGCGCGACCTGTCCGGCCACGGTTGAGCCGAACGGCCCGGCCGGCACGCCGTTCGCGGGGCCGGCCAGCGATGCCCGCTTGGAGGCCGTCTACCTGGCATCGGAGTTCAACTGCGACGGCACGATTGTCGGCCTGTCGCTCAACACGGTCGGTTCGGCGTACGCGGCGAATAACTTCACGATCCGCCTCCAGCAGACCGGCCTGACGGCGCTGGCCAGCAACACGTTCCTCAACAGCGGGTGGACAACCTGTCACCAGGCGAACGTGACGATCGGAACCGGGTGGCGCACGTTCACATTTACGACCCCGTTTGCCTATCTTGTCATTACCCACATCTTGGT
>PMMM01000233.1 GCA_003162245.1 Phycisphaerales bacterium | reverse complement strand
GGGGTACACACCTTGGCACACTTCGGTTTTCCACCCCGTCAGCGGCCCTTTTATCCGGAACTATGCCAACCGCTTGGCATTCTTGGCGGCCTTGGCGCTCTCCGCGTCTTGGCGGTTGCGTTTCCGCCTCACTGACCGACGATCTCGTCCGCCAGCTCCCCGGCGTCGTACACCTTCCGCAGCGCCTCGATGATCGCCCGCGAATCGACCGCCACCGCCCGCCCCTGCACCTCGCTATACGCGATGTCCCACGCCAGCCCCTGGATGTTCCCGTCGAACACCAGCCCGATCACCTCGCCCGCCTTGTTCACCACCGGACTACCCGAATTCCCCCCAATGATGTCCGCCGTGCACACGAAATCCATCGGCGTATCGAGCTTTAGCCGCTCTTTGCGTTCGATCCACCGCTTCGACAGCTCGAACGGCGCCGCCCCGTGCCGCTCCTGTGACCGCTCGTACAGCCCCGCGAACGTGGTGAACGGCGGAATCTCCCGTCCGTCCTCGCGGTATCCCTTGATCGGCCCGAGCGCCAGCCGCAGCGTGCCGGTGGCGTCCGGATAGATGTCCTCGCCGTAGAGTGCGAACCGCGCCGCCCCGATCTTCGCGTACGCCTCGCGCTCGACGCTCTGCACTTCGTCCTCATAGCGCTTGCGTACCGCCCGGGCGTCCGGGTCGATTATCCGCGCCAGCGCGATCACCGGATCCGCCGCCGCCTCGATCACCGCCTTCCCGCCCGCCGCGAGCTTCTTCCGCGCCGCGACATCCTTGAGCGTGCAGCCGCGGACGAGCTGCTCGGCCCGCTCCTCCGGCGTCAGCCCGCCGAGTGCCTGCACCACGAGCGGATCGTCGCCGCCGAACTGCTCCGCGAGCAGCATCAGCCCGCTCCGCAGCCGCTCGATCTCGAGCGTGTCGTACATCGGCGCCGGCGAGTACAGCTCCAGATAGACCGAATCGAGCTCCGCGTCGCGGTACTCGCGCAGCCGGTCCGCGTTGGGCTTCGGTAGCTCCTCCGCCAGCCGCACGAGCGTCAGCGCGATGCGGAACAGCTCGGAGCCGAACGCCCGCCCCTCGCGCAGTGCGTTGTAGCGCATGTAGAACTCGCGGTACGTCCGCTGCGCCCCGGCGATCCGCTCCCACGCGTCGCCCCACTGCGCCTGCTTCTGCGGGTCCGCCGCGACGGCCGCCCTCAGCTTCTCCTCGTCGGCCCGCTTGACGGTCCACAACTGCGGGTCGAGCAAGGCCGCTTCGGTGCCGAGTTGAGCCTTGCGCCAGTTCTGATGGCCGAAATAGTCTTCCTCCGCGATGCGGGCATCCTCGCCGCCGCGCTCGCGGAAGACCGACAGCAGCACCTCGCGCCGGCACGCCCAGCTCAGCCGCGCCGGGCTATCCACGTCGCGCAGGAACTTGAGGTGGTCGAGCGTGTACAGCCGTTGCGTCCGCCCGGGATGCCCCAGGACGAACGTCAGCTCGCCGTCCGCGGCCCCGTCGCGGCTCCAATGCAGGTAGTGCTCGCACTCCAGCGGCCGGTCGTTCTCATAGATGCGGAAGAAGCACATGTCGAGGTCGAAGCGCGGGTACTCGAAGTTGTCGTTGTCGCCGCCGAAGAACGCGATCCCCTTCTCCGGCGCCATCACCAGCCGCACGTCGTCGTAGCGCTTGTAGCCGTAGAGGTGATACCGCGCTCCGTGGTAGAGCGTGACGACCTCGTAATCCAGCCCCGTCTTGTCCTGGGCTTCCTGCTCGATGTGCGTCATCGCCTTGCGGTGGGCCAGGTACGCCTCCGCGGCCGGCATCTTCGGGCCGGCGGCGGCGTTGATGCGCTCCGTCACGTCTTCGATCGTCCAGAGGATCTGCACCTCCATGTCCAGGCACTTTAGCTCCTCGGCGCGCGTCTGGGCGTAGAACCCGGCCGCCAGCAAGTCGCGCTCCGGCGTGCTGTGCTTCTCGAGCTGGTCCGACCCCACGTGGTGGTTCGTCATGACTAGCCCGTGCGGCGACACGAGCGACCCGGACGCCCCCATGCGCACGCACGACTTCTGCATGTGCTCCAGCCACGCCGACGTCGGCTCGAAGCCATACTTCTCCTTCAGCAGCTTCGTGGGCGGCTGCGTCAGGAGCCACATGCCTTCATCGGCCAGTGCCACGCCGGCCACGGCAGATGACAGAAGGGTGAAAAGCACGCATCGTCGCGTTACAGCGCGGATCATGCAGCAGTTCCTCCGTATGCGCCTGTTTCGACTCCGGCCCGGCCCATTTTACGCCCCCACAGACGATGCGGGAAGCTGCGCGTGCGCAGGCGAGTAGTTGTTGCACTTTTGCAACCAAGTGGTACCATGCACGTACGCGCAAGTGGTTGGGAGTACGCGGGCTGCGCGCGGGTGCGTCTACGTGCGGGCGCCGATGCGCCACGCGGCACGAAAGCCGCCCTCCACGTCTGTTGCTGGGAAGCTCACCATGGCAGCGAAGATGAACCAGAAGCGCAAAGGGACGCACCCGCCATCCAACATGAGCGAGCGCGGCGATGTCGTGGGGGCCATCGGTTTTGCGCTCGACACAACGGACCACAAGGAGGTCGAGGCTGAATTCCGGCGGCCCACGGCGGAGTTGCAGGTCAGCAACGACGAACTGGAGCGCCCCAACGTCGCGCTGGCGGACCGCGAAGTCCGTATGATCGAATTGAAGAAACAGGCGAACGAGCTGCACGGCCAGTTCGGCCAGCGGCTGCGCTATCCGCTCGATTTCGAGAAGACGCAGCCATGAGCCGCATGCATTGGTCGTTACGTTACGTCCTTGCCGTGGGCGCCGTCGCTGCCGGCCTCCTGCTGCGCCTGGCCCTGGCTGCCTGGGTTGGCCCCGGCCTGCCGACTTATATCACCTTCTACCCCCCCGTGATGGTGGCCGCCTTGCTGGGCGGCCTGGGCCCCGGTCTGCTGGCTACGGCCCTGTGCGCACTGGCGGCGGATTATTGGCTTCTGGAGCCGGCGCCCGGGTTCGGCATCAGCAGCCTGCGCGATGCCGTGGGGCAGGGTCTGTTCGCTTGCATGGGTGTATTCATCAGCACCGTCGTGCACCTCTACCAGCGCGCCCGGCTTAAGGCCGCCGCGTATGACCAGGAGGTGGCCCTGCGTGAGACCCGCCGGGAGAAGGAGTTTCTCGCCGACCTGCTCGAACACGCGGCCCAGCCCTTCGCCGTCGGCTATCCCGACGGGCGCATTGGCCGGCTTAACCGCGCGTACGAGGAACTCACGGGCTACAGCGCCGCGGAGCTGCGCGCCCTCGACTGGTCCACCACGCTCACGCCGCCGGAGTGGCGCGAGTTGGAACGGCAGAAGCTCGACGAGCTGCACCGGACCGGTCAGCCCGTCCGCTACGAAAAGGAGTACGTCCGCAAGGACGGCTCGCGCGTGCCCGTCGAATTGCTGGTCCACCTGGTATGCGACGAGACGGGGAAGCCCGAGTACCTCTATTCCTTTGTCACCGACATCACGGAGCGCCGGCGCGCCGCGCAGGCGGAGGAGGCGCGGCAGGAGGCCTTGCTCGCTAGGCAGGCGGAGGAAGCGCAGCGGCTGATCAGCGCCTACAACCGGAGCCTTCTGGAGGCCAGCCTCGATCCTCTCGTCACGATCGACGCGGCGGGCAAGATCACCGATGTGAATGCGGCGACCGAGAAGGTGACCGGGTGCGCGCGCCAGGACTTGATCGGGACCGACTTTTCCAGCTACTTCACGGAGCCCGAGAAGGCCCGGGCCGGCTATCAGCAGGTCTTCCGCGAGGGCGCCGTGCAGGACTATGCCCTGGAGATCCGCCACCGCGACGGACATCACACGCCGGTGCTCTATAATGCATCGGTATACCGGGATGCAGAAGGAGCCACGCGCGGCGTATTCGCCGCGGCACGGGACATCACCGAACGGCGGCGCGTCGAGGAAGAGCTTCATCGGCTTAACGAGGAGTTGGAGCTGCGCGTTGCGGCGCGTACCGCCGACCTGGCGGCCAGCAACAAGGAGTTGGAGGCCTTCGCCTACTCGGTGTCCCACGACCTGCGCGGGCCGCTGCGCGCGATGGACGGCTTCAGCCAGGCCCTGCTCGAGGACTATGCCGACAAGCTGGACGCGGCGGGTCAAGACCACCTCCGGCGGGTGCGCGTCGCCAGTCAGCGCATGGGCGATCTGATCGACGGCCTATTGGGCCTGTCGCGCACCACACGCAGCGAGATGCACCGGACGGCGGTGGACCTGAGTGCTCTGGCCGAAGGCGTCGCCCTCGAGTTACGCAAGACGGAGCCGGCACGCAACGTCAACTTCGTGATTGTGCTCCGGCTGCGCGTGAGCGCCGACGCGAACCTGCTGCGAATCGTGTTGGAGAACCTGCTGGGGAACGCCTGGAAGTTCACCAGCAAGCATCCGCAGACCCGCATCGAGGTCGGGGCCCTGCAACGCGACGGAGAAACGGTCTACTTTGTCCGCGACGATGGCGCGGGCTTCGACATGGCCTATGTCAACAACCTGTTCGGTGTCTTCCGGCGGCTGCACAGCATGACGGAATTCGAGGGCACGGGCGTGGGCCTGGCGACCGTGCAGCGCATCGTTCACCGCCACGGCGGGCAGGTCTGGGCCGAGGGACAAGTGGAGCAAGGGGCTACGTTTTACTTTACACTGCCAGTGGAACCGAGGTGATCATGATGGGCAAGACTATCCTGCTTGTGGAAGACAATCCCGACGATGAGGCTTTGACGCTCCGTGCGTTCAAAAAGTGCAACATCGCTAACGAGGTGGTAGTGGCGCGGGACGGCGTCGAAGCCCTGGATTATCTCCTCGGCACCGGCCAGTACGCGGGCCGGGACGTGACCGACTTGCCCGCCGTGGTCATGCTGGACCTGAAGCTGCCGAAAATCGACGGGCTGGAAGTCTTGCGCCGCTTGCGGGCCGACAAGCGCACGAAGCTGACCCCCGTGGTCATTCTCACCTCCTCGCGGGAAGAGCGGGACGTGGTCGACGGCTACCGGCTCGGGGCCAACAGCTACATCCGCAAGCCGGTGGACTTCGAGCAGTTTGCTGAGGCCGTGAAACAACTGGGGTTGTACTGGCTGTTGCTGAACGAGCCTCTGCCCCGGTGAGGGACACTATTGTGGGAAGGTCGCTCGGCGTGTTGGTCGTCGAGGACTCGGAGGACGATGCGCTCCTGGTCCTGCGCGAGTTGCAGCGGGGCGGGTACAAGGTCGACTCGGAGCGCGTCGATACCGCCGCGGCCATGCAGGCGGCCCTGGCGCGCCGGCGGTGGGACATCGTCATCGCCGACTATGCCATGCCGACGTTCAGCGGGCTGGCCGCGCTGCAGATCGTAAAGGACAGCGGGCTGGACCTGCCGTTTCTGATCGTGTCCGGTGCCATCGGCGAGGACACTGCGGTCGAGGCGATGCGGTCCGGAGCGCACGACTACCTCATGAAAGGCAGGCTGGCCCGCCTGGTACCGGCCGTGGAGCGCGAGTTGCGCGAAGCCCAGGTGCGCAGGGAACGGAAACAGGCGGAGGAGAGCTTGCGGCACGCCGAGCGGCTGGCCGCGCTGGGCACCTTCGCCGCCGGCATCGCACATGAGATCAACAACCCCCTGGCGGCCATCCAGATGACCGCGCGGCACGGGTTGAAGGTGAACGGGAACCCGCAGGAGGTGGAGACGATTCTGCGCGAGATCGTCGAGGACACGGAGCGCTGCGGCCGGATCGTCGCCAGCGTGCTCCAATTTGCCCGCAAGCAGCCCTCCACCAAGGCGCCGGTGCCGCTCGCGGAGGTCCTGCAGGCCGCATGCGCCCGGACGCAGACGTACGCCCGTGAAGGCCAGGTGCGCGTCGAGCTGCACGTGCCCGACCTTTTGCCGACCGTGGAGGCGAATGCGACCGAGCTCGAGCAGGTCTTCATCAACCTGATCACGAACGCCGTGCAGGCCAGCCGCGCTGGGCAGACGGTGGTTGTGCGGGCGGAGCGGCTGGCCGACCGCGTGCGGGTCCGCGTGGAGGACCACGGCCAAGGCATGAGTGCCGAGATGCGTGCGCATGCCCTCGACCCGTTCTTTACCACCCGCGCCAGCGAGGGCGGTACGGGTCTGGGCCTGAGCATGGTCCACGGCATCGTGACCGGCCACGGCGGTAAGATCGACATTGAGAGCCAACTGGACCGCGGCACGACGGTCACGGTGGAGCTCCCGTATTCGGAGGCCCGTAACCAGCGAGGTCCGTCATGAGCGCCGACACCGCCGCGACCGTGTTTGTCGTCGACGACGACCCGTCGATTCGCCGGGCGCTGACCCGCCTGCTGCGGTCCGTCGGGCTCGCGGTCGACGCGTATGCGGGCGCGCAGGAGTTCCTGGACGCGTACGACCCCGCCCGCCCCGGCTGTCTGGTCCTCGACGTGCGCATGCCGCACATCAGCGGCCTGGAGCTGCAGCAGGCGCTGGCGCAGCGGGCGGTTGAGTTGCCGATCATCTTCATCACCGGTCACGGCGATGTCCCGATGTCGGTGCGCGCCATGCGGGCCGGTGCGATCGACTTCCTCCCCAAACCGTTCCACGACCAGGATCTGCTCGACGCGATCCAACGCGCGATCGCACGCGACGCTGAGCTCCGCGCGGCGCGCGCGGTGCGTGTCGACGTGCTGCGGCGGGTCGAGCTGCTCACGCCGCGCGAGCGCGAGGTGCTCGTGCTCGTGACGGCGGGCAAGATGAACAAGGAAATCGCCGCGCAGCTCGGGGCCAGCGAGAAGACGATCAAGGTCCACCGGGCGCGGGTCATGAAGAAGATGGGCGCCGAGTCGGTGGCCGAGTTGGTCGTGCTCGCGCAAACCGCCGGAGTGTGTGCGACCGGAATCCAACGCTCCCGCGACAAGTAATCAATACGGAATAGACCGAAATCGCGCTGCGTCTACAGTGCCGGCACCGCCACGGCACCAAAAGCGTCAAGGTCGGCAAGACCCAGGGATTGCGAGCGCTGACCGATGCTGCTGATGCTGCGCTGGCGGACGAGATCGTCGGGCGGTGAGGCGGGGTTGGCGGAGTTCCGGATAAAAAGGCCGCGGGGGCTGCGGCGGTGCGAAGGTTGCCAGATTCCTCCGCCCGCGCCACCCCCCCCTNNGACGCCGAGAGCGCCGAGGACGCAGAGGGGACCGGGGCTCGGGGCTCGGGGTTCGGGCTTCAGGGTTCAGGGTTCAGCACCCGGAACTCCGCATTCATCACTTGGCAGTCCGCACTCATCCAAAGTATTCATCGGAGACGGGCGGAAAGAAAGGCAGGACGAGGGGTTTGCGCGAGATTGGCGGC